>SCVQ01000124.1 GCA_004296865.1 Nitrospirota bacterium | reverse complement strand
CGTCGCCGATACCGGGCGATCAAGGACCGCTTGATCCGCACGCCGCAGGCGATGACCGCGATGACAAAGGCGCCCAACAGGAAGAGCCGGTAGTCCACGCGGGCCGGCTGGTCGAAATAGAGCTTGCCATCGGCTCCCTGGACGACCGTGATGTCTTTCTGAAAGGTGTGCGTGTTGCCCGAGGGGTCCGAGAGGTTGATCCATTCGTGGCAGAGCCGCACGGGATCCGCTGCGCCAGCCACTCGGTGCCAGCTCAATCGGAGGCAGACATCCTGGGTGGGGTCGAAGAGATCGGGCGTCCTGATCAGGCTGTCCAGATTGACTCCACTGACCCAGAGGCCGAGCAGGAAGACGGCGTTGCAGAGCACGACCATGAGCGTGGAGACCGCATAGGTATAGCGTCTCATCTGTCCGGCCTGTTCCGCCGGTTCCAGAGGCGTTGCCGGTTCTGTGTCGGCTGCAGCCATCCCCTCTCACCGTCTCAAGTCCCCTGTACCACGATCTGCGAAAAATCTCCGAACGCCATAAAAAGGCGATCTATGGCATAGAGCAGCGAGAGGCGGTTTTTCCGGAGCGCCTCATCGTCGGCGTTCACCATGACGCCATCGAAAAACCCATCGATGGCCGGTTTCAGGGCCACGAGGCTGTCGAGGGCCTTGGCGTAGTTCCCCTGCTCAATCGCGAAGGGGGTCTGGAGTCTGGCGGCATCCAGAACCTTGTACAGCTCCACTTCGGACGGATGCTGGAAGAGCGTCGGCTCGACGTCGTCCCGCGTCCAGTGTTCCTTCTCGACGATACGATGGGCTCGTTTGAACCCGATAATCAAGGGGTCGAATTCCGGTCTCGTGGTGATCGCCTGCAGGGCCTTCATCTTGGCGTAGAGGGTCAACAGGTTCAACTGAGACGGGGGCGTTGGCTTCAGCACGGCCTGCATGACGTCGTCGCGCAGACCGTCAACCGTGCGGCCATAGTATCTGAGGCGCTCCAGAATGAACCCCACGGGATCGTTCAAGGGGCCGGTCGGCTTGGACACGGTTGCGTTCAGCAAGTCCGATGCGCGGCTTGCCAGTTCGCCCAGGTTGAGAGCAAGCTGCCCTTCCAGCGCGATGCGTATGACAGCCAGGGCATTGCGTCGAAGGGCAAACGGGTCCTCGGAACCGGAGGGCAGGAGACCTACGTGAAAAAAAGCAAAGATCGTATCGAGCCGGTCGGCCAGGGAAAGGACCTTGCCTGCCAAGGTCTTGGGAATGGCTCCCTCCATTGAAGGAGGGAGATACTGCTCGGCAATGGCCTGACTGACGGCATCCGATTCCCCATCGTGCTTGGCATAATCCCCGCCCATGATGCCTTGGAGTATGGGGAACTCGCCCACGATGCCCGTGGTCAGATCAGCCTTGCAGAGTTCGGCAGCCCTGGCACAAGCCCGACGGGTCTCATGGTCCAAGGCAAACATGACCGCCAGCCGTTCCGCCAACTGCCTGACTCGCTGCTGTTTCTCGTACAGGGTGCCCAGTTTTTGGTGAAAGGTGACCCCCTTGAGCTTCTCCGCCCGGCTGGCCAAGCCGGCCTTACGGTCCTCATCGAAAAAGAACTTGGCGTCGGCCAGACGGGCCGCCAGGACCCGCTCGTTGCCCTTGCGAATCACGGTCATGTTCGCCAGCTTGATGTTCGTGACCGAGATGAATTGCGGCAGCAGGCCGCCATCCTTCTGCATGAGGGAAAAGAACCCCTGGTGTTCCTTCATCGACGTCGTGAGAATTTCTTTGGGGAGGGCGAGATACTGCGGGTTGAATGCTCCGAGAATGGCATGGGGATACTCGACGGTCTGGACCGCCTGCGCTAAGAGGTCCTCATCGCGGTGGACCTGCCCATGGACTGATTTGGCGAGGCTATCGAGTTGGGCGAGGATCATGGTTCGGCGCCGGTTTTGGTCGGGGAAGACGCCGTGGCGTTCGAGCGCACTCATGTAAGTCTTGAAATTTTTGACTGGAATGCCGTGGGTTCGCGCCGGTCCGGCCGGGCCGATAAATCGGTGCCCCCAGGTTCTGTTGCCGGCCTTCACTCCGCCTGCAAGGCAGTCGACCGTCTTGCCTCCATACTGTGCCAGGAGCCAGCGGATGGGGCGCGCGAACTTCATGCCGGTCTCGTTCCAGCGCATGGATTTGGGGAAGGACAGACTGCCGATCAATGATGGCAAGCAGTCGGCCATGACGGCCGGCGTCGGGCGTCCCGCTTCCCGTTTCACGGCACACAGGTACTCGCCCTTGGGGGTCTGCCGAATCTCCAAGTCGCCGACCGCGACTCCCTGTGATCCGGCAAAGCCGACGGCGGCTTTGGTCGGCTGGCCCTGTGCATCGAAGGCCACCGCCTTGGATGGTCCCATCGCTTCCTTGACGGTCGCGGCTTGATGCCCCGCGAGCGCCTCGATCACCAGAACTAACCGCCTGGGTGTGCCAAGCGTCCGCAAGGCTCCGTGCGTGAGGCGGTGTTCCTTCAGCAGGCGTGCAGCCGACTCTTCCAAGGATCGAAGCGCAAGCGGCACGAACTGATAGGGCAGTTCTTCTGTCCCGATCTCGAGCAAGAATTCCGCCGGCATCGCTGGTACGCGGCGTGCTGCCGGTTTCTTGTTTTTTGTCTGTTTCTTTTTCTGCGCGCTGCCCATCGTACAAGGTCCGGTCTATTTGTTGCCGCGGTGTTGCGTGACGATTTTGCCCTGCTGTTTCAACAGGGGAAACCCCAGATTTTCCCGTTGGGCCAAGTAACCCTCCGCGCACCGGTAGGCCAAGGCCCGGACGCGGGCAATGTAACCGGTCCGTTCCGCCACGCTGATGGCTCCCCGTGCATCCAGGAGGTTGAAGACGTGGGAGGTTTTGATGCAGTAGTCATAGGCCGGTAAGATCAGGTCTTGCTCGATCAGCCGCTTGCATTCCGATTCAAAGGTTTGAAACGTGCTGGCCAGCATGGATGCATCCGATGTCTCAAAATTGTACTTCGAAAACTGCCGCTCCGTTTCCAGGTGAATGTCACCGTAGCTGATCCCGTCGGTCCAGGCCAGGTCGTAGACATTGTCCACCTGTTGGAGATACATCGCGATCCGCTCGGTGCCATAGGTGATCTCGACCGTGATCGGATTGAGTTCAATGCCCCCGACTTCCTGAAAGTAGGTGAACTGCGTGATTTCCATCCCGTCAAGCCGCACTTCCCACCCGAGTCCCCAGGCGCCCAGCGTGGGAGACTCCCAGTCGTCCTGGATGAAGCGGATGTCATGTTGCTTGGGGTTGATCCCAAGGCGGGCGAGGCTTTGAAGGTAGAGGGATTGAATGTCGTCGGGGGACGGCTTCAGGACAACCTGATACTGGTAATAGTGTTGCATCCGGTTCGGGTTTTCGCCATACCGGCCATCGGTCGGACGACGGCAGGGCTGCGGATAGGCGGCCTGCCAGGGTTCAGGCCCGAGGGCGCGCAGGAAAGTGGCCGGATGGAAAGTCCCGGCTCCCATCTCAAGATCGTAGGGTTGATGAATGACGCAGCCTTGGTCGGCCCAATAACGATGGAGGGAAAGGATCAACTCCTGGAGGGTCACGGATCGTCCTTGCCGTTGTCGCTCGGTTTGCATTGGGCCAGGGTGATGCCCAAGAGGGTCGCTTCCGTGGCACGTACCTTTCAGAAGCGACGCTAAAGTAACAAGAATCTCCCGACTCTGTCAAGGCGGAGCAGATCGTTCAAATGCCCGCTTCTTCTCTTATGTTTACTGCTACGCCGGATCTGTCGGCAATCTGTTCCATGGTAGCTAAGTGGGTGTCGAAAAACTTGACGGGAATAAATCGATCGGCTATTGTACCTAAAATTTAGTAACTCAGTCTACATTGAAGCAAAATGAGATTCTCCAAGAAAAGTGAATATGCACTTCGCGCCCTCATCGAGTTGACGGCGCATTATAAAAAGTCGTTGCTCCAGCGGCACGAAATTGCCGACCGTCAAAACGTTCCCATCGAGTTCCTCGAGCAGATCCTTCTCACGCTCAAGAACGCAGGGCTTCTGGCCAGCAAGCGCGGCGTGACCGGGGGCTACAGCCTCATCAAGCCGCCTGACGAGATCACGCTAGGGCAAGTCATCCGCCTATTGGACGGTCCGCTGGCCCCGATCGCCTGCGTGAGTAAGACGGCCTATCAGAAATGCTCGGATTGTCCCTATGCGGAAAAACCCTCTTGCCCGATCCAGCAGGTCATGCTGGGCGTACGCAATGCGATCGCGGACATTCTCGATAATTACACGTTGAGTGATTTTGCCCGTCAGACGGGAGGGAAGGGTTCGGATGCGATTCCTCCGCGCTGATCGCGCAGGCCGGCTGCAGGACGTGCTCATGGCAAGCGTGGTCGTGCTCCTATGGACCGTCCTTCTGCAGCCGACAGCTCAAGCCGGCGCGACCGAACCGCGCGAACTGGTTCTGGCCGTCTATAGTGTGCCGAAGGAGGCCTACGAGAAGCAGATCATCCCTGCCTTTCAGCGCTACTGGAAACAACGCACTGGACAGGAGGTCCGTGTCCGTAGCTCCTACGGGGCTTCGGGAGCGCAGGCGCGGGCCATCATCGGAGGGTTTGAAGCCGACATTGCTGCCTTGTCGCTCGAAGGGGACCTTGACCAGATTGCCAGGGCCGGCCTGATCGCACACCATTGGCGGGGCGGTCCTCAGCGCGGGATCGTTACCACATCGCTCGTCGCTTTTGGCGTCAGAAAAGGCAACCCCAAAAACATCACGACCTGGGAAGATCTTGCCAGACCCGGCGTCGAAGTCCTCTATCCCAATCCGAAGACGTCCGGCGGCGCCATGTGGGATGTCATTGCCATCTACGGGGCGGGGCTCAAGCTGGCCGAACAAAGGCCGGCCACTGGCCCTGCCGCAGGCAAAGGCTCGCCGGAAACCTATGCTGTGGAGCTTTTGAAACGTATCCAGAAGAACGTGAAGGTCATGGACAAGAGCGGGCGGGAATCTGTGACCACCTTTGAGCGTGGCGTCGGTGACGTGATCGTCACGTACGAGAATGAGTTGCTGCCCCGCATCAAGAGCGGCAGACCCTATGAGCTGGTCATTCCGGCTGAAACCGTCCTGATCGAAAGTCCTGTGGCCGTCGTCGACCGCAACGTGGACAAGCACCGAGTCCGCGACCTTGCCGAAGCGTTTGTGACGTTTCTCTACAGTGAGGAGGCCCAGCGAGCTTTTCGTGAAGTTGGATTTCGGCCTGTCCGGTCGGCTCCTTCTGGGGCACAGGCCGGCACGACAGCCCCCACCCCTGCCCGTCTATTTACCATCGAGGAGCTTGGCGGATGGACCAAGGTGGAAGGGCTGCTTTTTGGACCGCAAGGGGCCTGGACCAAAGCGGTCGAAGGTCTGGCGCGGGGCAAGTAACACGCGATGGGGCTTGAGAAGGTGTCCAGATGAAGCCACGCAAACTGGTAAATCTTGCGCTCCGATCGACGGCCATCGGCTACGTGCTGGCTCTGATCCTGCTGCCGCTCTTGGTTATCGGGGAACAATCGCTGGCCGAAGGCCCGGGCCGGTTTCTTGAGGATGTGCTCCAGCCCCAGGCTACGGCGGCTGTCGTGCTGACCGTTGAGGCGGCACTGGCAGCGACGGCAATCAATGCGGTTTTTGGGACGCTCTCGGCGGTGGTGCTAGTCCGGTACGAGTTCCCGGGACGGTGGTTTTTGAACGCCTTGGTCGATCTTCCCTTTGCGATTCCGACGCTGGTTGCCGGGTTGATGATCGCCGCGCTCTATGGGATCACCAGCCCCCTGGGAGCGTGGCTCCAGCGCGGCGGCATCGAGGTCTTGTACAACACCCCGGGCATTGTCCTTGCCATGTTGTTCGTTACGATGCCCTTTATGATCCGCTCTCTCCAGCCGGTCCTCATGGAACTGGAGCGCGAGCAGGAGGAGGCCGCCTTCACCCTGGGTGCCGGGCGTTGGGCGACCTTCTGGAAGGTGACAATCCCGAGCGTCTTACCGGGCCTCCTGACCGGTCTCTTCTTGACCTTCGTCCGCGCGTTAGGTGAATTCGGTGCCATCGTCATCGTCGCCGGCAATATCCCCATGAAGACGCAAGTGGCGCCGGTCTATGTCTACGGTGAGATCGAAAGCTATAACCCGAGAGGCGCCACGTCGGTCTCCGTGCTGATTTTGCTGCTCTCGTTTGTGGCCTTGGTGGTGTTGGAGCGGCTCGTCCGGCCGCCGGGGGAGCGTCTCCCGGCGTTGTTCCGTCGAGGATCGACGAGTGTCTGCTTGAGTCGTTGATGCCGCGACGAGTCGGAAATGCCGGCGATGCAGATGACCTAGTCGCCATGATCCAATGAAAAAAATCCTGATCGCCACAGTCTGGCTCTACTTCGGCATCCTGCTGATCGGACCTCTTGTCTATCTCTGCAGCCAGTCATTGCATGAGGGGGTGGCTGTTTTCTGGACCGAGGTGACCAGGCCTGAGGCGCTGCATGGATTCAAGCTGACCGCCGAGATCACCGCAATCGCGCTGGTCGTGAATGTCGTTCTCGGCACGGTTACGGCTCTGGTCCTGGCTAGGCAGCAGTTCAGGGGGAAGACGGTTCTCAGCGGTCTCATCGACCTTCCCTTCGCGGTGTCGCCGGTCATCGCGGGTTTCATGCTCGTGCTCCTGTTCGGCCCGGACACGATCCTGGGCACCTTCTTCGGGACGTTGGAGATCAAGGTGCTCTTTGCCCTGCCGGCGATGGTGCTGGCCACCCTCTTCGTGACCTTTCCGTTCGTCGTCCGCGAGCTGACTCCCCTGCTGCAGGCCATCGGTACGGATGGAGAAGAAGCCGCGAGGACTCTGGGCGCCAACGAGTGGCAGGTGTTTGTGAAAGTGACGCTCCCGGCTGTTGGCTGGGGGCTGGTCTACGGAGCCACCTTGACGACGGCGCGGGCCATCGGTGAGTTCGGGGCCGTGCTGGTTGTATCAGGGAACGTGCTCATGTTGACGCAGACCGCGACCCTCCACATTTATCAAAGTTATGTAGATTTCAATTATGTGGGGGCTTATGCGGTGGCGGCGACCTTGATTGCGGTCTCCTTCGTCATTCTGGTGTTGCTTGAGGCGGCTCGTTCC
>SCVQ01000123.1 GCA_004296865.1 Nitrospirota bacterium | reverse complement strand
TCAGAGCTTGCACTCGCTCTGGTCTTGGGTCCCCGCCACTGAGTCGCCTGCGACGGTGGCCAGAATCTTGTAGTGCCCCAGTCCCAGTTCCTTCCCATAGGCCTGGCCGACCAGCACATCCTGTACGTGTTGATGGTCCCAGGCCCTGAAGTAGGACCGGCCCTCTTTGAGCCCATCGAACTCGTGCCCTTCCAGGGCCTTGATCACGGCTGCCGTGTCGGTCGTGCCGGCCCGTTGGATGGCCTCCAGGATTTGCGTCATGGCCGCATAGCCAAGGTAGCAGCGCGAGGTCGGCGTGTGGTTATACTTGTCGATCACGCCCTGGATGAATTTCTTTGAGCCCTCAGTGTTGATCTTGGGGTCCCAGATCAGACCCCAGATGCCGGCGTTGTTCGCGTAGCCGAGCGGCCGCCCGATCTGCTCGCCGCCGATCATGCCCCCCACTCCGATCTTCTCCTTGCCCAGATCCATCTTGGTATAGGCCTTCAACGCGTTTACCAAGTCCCAGCCGTAGAGGTTCAGGATGATGACGTTCGGCTTGGCCGCCTTGGCCTCGGTCAGGGCCGGGACAAAGTCGGTCGTACCGAAGGGGGTCGTGAAGCCGCCGGCTGCCGTGCCGCCTTGCGCTGTGAGCGCTTCGGTCATGGCCTGGAGCGCCGATTTGCCGTCCACCGTGTCGGCGGTGATCGTGTAGAACCGGTTGCCATAGGCTTTGACGATGTGCGGTGCCACGGCGCGGGCCATCATGCGGGCGTTGGGCATGAAGACGAACGTGTGCGAATTGCAGCGGGCGCCGGTCAGGTCCATGACGTGGGCGCCGGTGACCATGAAGAGCTTGTTTTCTTGCTTGGCCAGGTCGGAGACCGCGAGGGCCACGTCCCCGTTGAAGGTGCCCATCAGGAAGTCCACATGGTCGTCCTTGATCAGCTTGGTGGCCGCCTTGATGGCGGTCTGGACGTTCGAGGCGTCGTCCGCTTCGAGGATGCTGATCGGCCGTCCCAGCACCCCGCCCCGCTTGTTGTAGAGGTCCACCGCGACGGTGGCCCCGTGCACGTCATGGATGGAGGAGGTTTTGTATGGGCTGGACAGGGGATCCAGGATGCCGATTTTGATGGGCTCGGCGCCCTTGATGGGGTCGGCTGCATGGACGACGCCTCTGTCGAGTGTTCGCCCCAGGATCTGATCGGCGATGTCGCCGAAGGCCAAGGCGCTGCCGGTCAGGGCGGACAGTTGCAGAAAACGTCTACGCGAGATGAGGCCCATCGTCTATCGTCTCCTTTTCCTCTTTGTCTTGCCCGTGAGTTGGTCGCCGCGTTCGGCCTGCTCAGAATAGGCAGACACTTGGCAATTGTCAAACAGGGGGAAAGGAAGACGGCACGTCTCAAAGGTCAACTGTATTGGTCTTCCGTGTAACACTGTTTGATCGCCCAGAACACGGCTTCCTTCAATTTCTTGATCAGAGGATCGGGAGGATCGGTTCGAATCTTCTGCAGCTTCCGGTCGAGCGCAAAGAGCGGCTCGACGGAGCGCTTGTCCGGGAGCTTGCCGAGGGCCCAGGCGATCTCGGTCTGCACCGCGATGTCGATGCCGGGCGCATCCAGCATTTCAAGCAGGGGCGGAATGATGCTGGGATCGCCGTGCAAGGCGCCCACTTGTCCCAGCCCCTTGGCGGCGGCGGCTTGCAGCTCCGGCTGCGTGGAGGTTTTCAGGATATCGATCAGGATCGGAATGCCTTCCTGGCCGATGTTCCCGAGGGCAACGGCGGCCTGTTTGGACAGGTCCTTGTCCTTGAGGGCTTCTTTCAGTTGCGGCAGGGCTTCATGCGACAGCATGTCGCCCAAGAGGGCAATCACTTTCAGCTTGCGGATCTCCTTGGTGCCCGGCGTATCCAGGACTTTGATGAGGCGTTCCGGCTGCCCCCATTCCGCCGCCAACAGCACCGGAAAGTCGTATTGCTCCAGCCGATCCTTGAGCTTGGCCATGGCATAGGCTCCGGGGTCCCCGGCGTTTGCCTTCTGCGCCGCCTCCGCCGCATCCTCGAAGTCCGTGCGCACCTCCTTCTGCCACTTGATCTTGGTGCCGCCGAGCACGTAGTTCAACTGGCAGGCCGGCCCTTTCCAGATACGCGACGGCGAGTCGGGCAGGTCGGCGTCGCTGCCCATCGTCGCCGTCCCTTCCCAGGTCTTGCGTTGTTCGCATTTCATCCGCACGACGACATCGTGGGCCTGGGCCGAGTCGGTGACGACCGTGTAGCCGAGCTCGCGGAGGCGGCGCACGGCCACGTCGGTGAGGGCGGGCTGGTCCTCCTTGCCCTTGTCGGTGAGGGCCAGGACCTCCACCAGAACCGTCTGCGCCTTGGCCAGGAGTGCCTTTTGCTCAGCGGTGAAGTACTCGCGGTAGCCCCAGCTTGTCCCGCTCGCAAGCGCGAGCAGCAAGGCGAGGGTTCCCACACGCAGTAGGGTTGTCATGATGCACCTCCCCCAGAGCCAACCGGGAGATCGGCGAAGAAAACGCAGGGGACAGCGAGAGGCCGGCCCCGAACCTGACGATCTGGACCCATTCCCCTGCCCTGTTTCACAGTATACCTCCCAGCCGGGCGGTTCGCCAGCTTCGTCATCCTGCGCCGCCGCGAGAACCGCTCACTCGGGAGACTGGCCCATCGGCGCTTTCTGTTGACAGTAAGGCGCCCTGCCCTGTAAAACGATACCACAGCGTAGCCACGAGCAGGTGCCTGTTCAGCTGGCACAGTCGGTCGGCGCGGGCAGTCGGCAAGTGGAGTCGGATGGCCCGATAAATTAGGTGAACCTCAACGAGACGGCTGCCACATTCTGAACCGATTCTCGATACCGGCGCACATACCTCACGCCTCATGTTCCCTGCCTGATGACGGGGGGCCTTTTCGTCGGGGCACCCGTTTCAGTTCTCGTTGCGCCGGGTCACGGCAATGGGCCATGGGCGCGAGAGTGGCGGAACTGGCAGACGCGCGAGACTTAGGATCTCGTGGGAAACCGTGGGGGTTCAAGTCCCCCCTCTCGCACCATTTATAAAGCCGTCACCATTCAGCCCGTGAAAGACGTGAAGAACGAGCCGGTTGAGACAATCCGCGTTCCCTGTGTATGTAAAAACTGACTCTTGAGAGCTGACGGCTAAGGAAACATTATGAAACTGGATGTGACGGAACTCGGGCCCATCAAGCGTGCGCTCAAAATCGAAGTCCCCGAGGACGAAGTCAAAAAACACTTTGTGCAAGCCTATGCCCAACTGAACAAGCAAGTGCAGCTCCCCGGCTTCCGGCCCGGCAAGGCGCCCCAGGCCTTGCTGGAAAAGAAGTATGCCAAGGTGGTGGAGGAGGACGTCGTCCGCCGCTTGATCCCGGACTATTACGACCGCGCCGTCCGGCAGGCCGGGATCGTCCCGGTGCTGGTGGAGATGCCGCCGCTCGAGCGCATGAAGATCAAGAAGGACGCGGCCTTTTCCTTCACGGCCACGGTCGAGATCAAGCCGAAAATCGAACTGCGGGACTATAAACCGCCCAGCCCGATTTCGCTCAAGCCGGATAAGCGGACCATCACCGACGAGCAAGTCGACAAGACGCTGGAGGTGCTGCGGGAGCGGCAGGGGGAACTCCACGCGGCGCCGGCCGGGGCAACGCTGAGCGAGGGCGATTACGCCGTCGTCGACGTGGAAGGAGTGCTGGACGGCGTTTCTCTGGAAGGGGCGAAGCAGGAAGGGCAAATGCATAAAGTCGGGTCCAAGGCTTCCATCCTCGGCGTGGAGGTGGACGAGCAGCTCCTGGGCAAGAAGGAAGGCGACATCATCGAAATTCCCCAGCCCTACCCGGCGACGCATCCGGACCAGCGCCTGGCCGGCAAGACCGTCGTGTTTCGGGCCACAGTGAAGGCGGTGAAGCGGAGGAAGCTCCCCCCGCTGGACGATGAATTCGCCAAGGACTGCGGCCCCTATGCGTCGTTGGCCGAGTTGAAGGACAAGCTGCGCGCCGAGATGGAGAAGGGGCTGAAGAAAGACATCGAGGACACGTACAAGGACGCTATCCTCAAGCGCTTGGTCGAGACCCATCACTTCGAAGTGCCGGAGACGCTGGTCGAACGGGAACTGACGGCGATGGTTCGTCAAGCCATGCAGGCCCAGCAGAGACAGAGGACGAGGGCCGGAGCCGGAGCCGGAGCCGGAGCCGGAGCCGGAGCCGGAGAGATCCAGGACCCCGTCATGCGTCAGGAAGAGGTCCGCAAATTGCGCGAGGAGAGTCTTCCGGAGGCGACCAGGCGGGTGAAAGTCGGCCTCATCCTGGAGGCGATTGCGGAGAAGGAAGGGTTGACGGTCACCGCCGAAGATGTGAAGGCGGAGTACGAGCGGCTGGCCGCGGATCTGCGAATGGCCCCGGCGGAATTGCAACGCCTCATCGAAGCCGGCGGCGAGGATGCCATCGACGAACTCAAGGGACGCATCTTGGCGGACAAGTCCTTGGATT
>SCVQ01000002.1 GCA_004296865.1 Nitrospirota bacterium | reverse complement strand
ATCCTGCGACGCCTGTCCCGACAAGCGCCTACGACGCCTGAGGAAAAACTGGCGACGATTCAAGCAGCAGGCCGTGAGGTCTTGCGGCCGGTGGCCTTCGCCGTCGGGATCATCATCCTCGTCTATCTCCCGGTTCTAACGCTCGCGGGGATCGAGGGGAAGATGTTTCGCCCGATGGCGGTCACCGTGATCCTCGCCCTCGCCGGTTCCCTCCTGCTTGCCGTCACTGTCACGCCAGTCCTCGCCTTCTGGTTCGCCCGACCCACGAAGACAGAGGAGGAACCCCGGGTGACGGCCCTCCTTCGACGGGCCTATATTCCCTGTCTCCACTGGGCCATGACACGTCCGATCTGGGTCTCTGGTTCGGCCATCGGGCTGTTTCTGGCGAGTCTTGGAATGGGCGCGACACTCGGCATCGAGTTTGTACCCCGGCTGGATGAAGGGGACCTGGCCATCCAGATCTGGCGCCTGCCGAGTGTCGCGCTCAGCGAATCCGTCTCGACGGCCTTGCAGGTCGAGCGGGTGCTGCGTCGGTTTCCGGAGGTGACCGAGGTCGTCACGAGGACCGGCAGTCCCGAAGTCGCGACCGATGTGATGGGCGTGGAGATGTCGGATACCTTTGTCACCCTGAAGTCCCACCAGGATTGGACGACCGCTCGGACGCGGGACAACCTCATCGCCGCCATGAAGTCGGCCGTGCTGAACGACGTCCCTGGTGTGGGACTCGGTTTCACGCAGCCGATCGAGATGCGGTTCAACGAGTTGATCGCGGGCACGCGCTCGGACCTGGTCATCAAGATCTTCGGGCCGGACTTAGAAGTGCTCAAGCAGAAGGCCGAGGCCGTGGCCCGTGCGCTGGAACGGGTCCACGGCGCAGCGGACATCAAGGTCGAGCAGATTACCGGCCTGCCCCTGATCCGGGTCATCGTGGACCGGGACCAGATCGCACGATATGGCTTGACGGCGGGGGAGGTCCTCGACCTAGTCCAGGTGACGCGCGTGGGACGCATCGTGGGCACAGTGGTACAGGGGCACCGACGGTTCGAGCTGGTCGTCCGCTTGGCCGAAGAGGCATCAGCCGACCCCGGTGCCCTGGGAAACCTCCTGATCCCGACCGTGCATGGCGAACTGGTGCCTCTGTCGCGTGTGGCGACGATCCTGGTGAGTTCCGGGCCAGCCCAAGTGAGCCGCCAGGACGTTCAGCGACGCATTATCGTGGAGTGCAACATCCGGGGACGCGATCTGGGCAGCTTTATGACGGAGGCGCAGCGAACGGTGGCCGAGTCGGTCCCGCTCCCGATCGGCTACGAACTCAAGTGGGGCGGTCAGTTCGCACACCTGCAGGACGCGTCGCGCCGGCTGGCCGTGGTGGTCCCGGCTACGCTCCTGATGATTCTGGGCATGTTGTCGGTGGTCTTCGGCTCGATGCGTCCCGCGCTGCTGATTTTTCTGAACGTGCCGCTGGCTCTATCCGGAGGAATACTGGCCCTCTGGCTGCGTGGGCTCCCCCTCAGCATCTCGGCCGCCATTGGATTCATCGCCTTGTTCGGGATCGCAGTCCTGAACGGTGTCGTGCTCGTGAGCCACATTCGGCAGCTTGAAGCAGGAGGCTTTCCTACAGATCAAGCCGTGACGCAAGGAGCAATGGATAGACTGCGGCCGGTTCTCATGACGGCGTTGGTCGCAAGCCTAGGCTTTCTCCCTATGGCCCTGGCCACGAGCATGGGAGCCGAGGTCCAGCGCCCGCTCGCGACGGTGGTGATCGGCGGCCTGATCACCTCCACCGCCCTGACCCTCCTAGTCATCCCGGCGCTTTACGCGAGGATCTGCCACGGCCACTCGGCTGTATTCACACAACCAGCAAGTCCACTGGCAGAGTCCTGAGGAAACATGTCCTGCCTAGACGTTTTGAAAACAACCGGAAGGAACGCCAAACGTGAAATCCAAGTCTATCGGCTGATCTTGAAAGATCACCGGACGCCGAGGCTGGCCAAGGTCCTTCTGGGTCTTGCCGTCGGGTACCTCCTCTTGCCTTTCGACATTATTCCTGATTTTATCCCGATAATTGGCCACCTTGATGATCTGATCGTGGTACCTGTATTGGTAATCATCGCGTTAAAACTGGTGCCTCACGAGGTTGTCGAAGATTGCCGCCAACGGATTCAGGCGGGCCCCGAAAGAGACGTGAGCGGAGAATGCTGACAGTGGCCATACCCTTGTCAATCGCGCTGTTCGTGCTC
>SCVQ01000012.1 GCA_004296865.1 Nitrospirota bacterium | reverse complement strand
GCGGCCACGGGCACCAATATCGGCGTGGAAATCTCCCAGAACCCGGCCAATCAGTCGCCCCAGGCGAAGCTGGGCTACCAGCGAACCGAGTTTGCGATCGTGCCGACGAATCGTTCGTCGGATGGCAAGGAGCCGGCAACTGGTAAGGGAGCGGGGGAGTTGGCGGATGTGTTGATGGAACTAAAATACGCCGGGATTTTCGACCTTGGTACGGCCTCAGGCGTGTATCAGCGTCTGGCCATCGGTCCCAACGCGGTCAAACAGGCCGGCGCGGCGTTCATGTTTGCCAGGGATGGCAGCGGCGCACTTACATCGGAGGCTGCCGCAACGGTCAAGTCGGTTGTGACCACCTTCGAGGCGGACGAAAACAGTGACTGTCTTCAAGCCTGGCTGGCCGTCGATAGACCCAATCACAAGAAGCTCCTGCGCGATTGGATCAAGGAACAGAAGTTGTCCGGCGGGATCACCGAGTTGATCTTTTCGAAAGAATTCGAGAATGAGCGTGCAGCCGCGGTGAAAAAACTTAACATTCAGTGCAAATGACAGGAGGTACGACAATGCCCCCCTCGACCATGAAAGATGTGCCTCAAGATGATGTCGGAACAGTCGTGCAGTCCTTCATTGATAATGACGACAAAGCCAAGATTACTTGCAAGCGGCAGCAGGATGGGAAGTGGGAGATCGTGGCGGAGGACTAGCGGCATGACCGACAGCCTCGTTACCGTAGTCATCCTGCCAGACGAAAACTTGACGACTCCAACCACCGTCGGCGTGGGGCAAGGCGCCTATTGGGCCAAGAAGGGATTTGGCCGCGTGGGCGAAAACTAAAGGCTACACGATGGCAGGCGAACGAAAAGATTCTGCACTGCCGATCCCGGTCATGCTTGCCTTGGCGGCAGCCGTGGGCGGCACTTTATGGTACCAGGCGCCGCTCAAGAGCTCACGACCAGCTGACACTGGCATGGAGACACGTACGACGCTGGGAGAAGAGCGCGTCCAAGCGAGGCTTTGGCAGGACCCAATTGAGGCGTCGGAAACACATCGGCGTGAGGAATCCTCAAAAAAAGAGAAATTAACCTCTTCGATGCTCAAAGCGCTCTTTGGCAAGGATGGCCCTCAAGTCGAAGATGACCACCACAGCATCAAGAAGATCGCAGATGAGATAGCAGGCAAAGTTTCAGAAGGTGACAATATTACAGTTCTGCTGGTCATAACGGACAGCAGCCCCTATGTGACGGGGAGTGAGACACGCATACGCGATCGCGCTGCGGTGGTGTCAGCCCTTGGGGTGACGTGCTATGTGCCAGATGATGAAGAACACATTGGATATTTCGAGTGGGAGCAGAAACATCAGGATACTCCTACTCACCCGGGGCTCATTGTGCCGTATGAGTGGTACAGGGCTCGCGAAACCCGCAATTGCAAGGGTTCAGATGCACTTTCACGGAAGGCCCTGGTACTTTGGGTAAGAGACGACGCATTTCCGGAGCATCTCCTGAAGGGGCTACAGCAGATAACTGAAAAATTGGCTGAAAATATAGACAAAAATGACTCTCAGGAATCGCTCAAGTTCAAGATCGTGGGGCCCCAGGATTCCTCGATGCTCAGGGACATGCTGAAAGAGGCGATAGAATCTCCAGGCTTATCCTGGCCAAATACTGACCGGAGCGTTCAACTCTATTCACCCTGGGTGACCACAATGCCCGGACTCGTGGCCTACAGCCTCAGGAAGGAATTTGGGAAGGATCTTTGTTCTGATTACGAGAGGTGTGAAGGGCAATTCACCGCGATACTTCAAGGTGCCGGTGTGGAATTTATTCCCACGATCGGTTCAGACGAGGAGCTTTTCCATATTCTGATCAAGGAACTTAGCCTGAGGGGTGTGAACGTCGGGAGAGATCCGATCGTCTTAATCGGCGAATGGGATACAGCCTACGGTCGAGCGTTGCCGGTGGAATTTCGAGCGGTCGCCTGCTTTGAGGCAGTGAGCAATCCAGACATTAAAATGCCCGGAAATGAGGACATCAGCAAGAAGCGCCAAGAATTTTGTGACACCCTTCCACATGCTATAGAAAATCAGGTGCGGAACTATGATCAATGGCATGAACTGGACATGAAGGTTGAGCGGTTCAGTTATTTGCGCGGCCTTGATGGGATGACCTCCGGTGAATCAAAGGAGTCTAACGGTCAAGGCCAAAGCGGAGGAAAAGAAAGGCGCAAGAAGGAAGAGAATGGTTCCCAGATGGACATCGAGAATCTGGAGCGACCGGAGGGCCAGAGTCAGCTTGATTACGTCCGGCGGCTTGCCTTCAGAATCAAGGAGAAAGCCAAGAACGTCAAAGCGATTGGCATACTCGGCACCGATGTGTACGATGAGAGTCTAATCCTGCAAGCCCTACGCCAGGACTTTCCGAAAGTCATCTTCTTCGCGACCGATCTGGATGCCCGTCGGCTGCATGCGAGCGAGTACAAGTGGACGAGGAATATGATCATCGCCTCCCACTTCGGCCTGCAATTGCATGAAAAGATTCAACGCGACGTCCCTCCGTTTCGGGACAGCTATCAGACTTCCGCCTTCTTTGCCGTGCTGAGGGCGCTGGATCATATTCGGCCATCATCTCAGGATGGGTACAAGGTTGACCTGACGGATGAGGAGTTTAGCACCAAAATCCCAGCGAGGTTGTATGAGGTAGGTAAGAATGGAGTGATTGAGCTGAGCAGGGCCTCATCCAAAGACGGAAGGCCGACTATTCATTCACAAGCCGCAAAGGCGCATCCCCTGGGATGCACTCAGCGATGTTAGCGCGTCGAGCGTTGTGAAGGTTGGCGAACTGATTGTTGCGCTGGCATTGGGGTATGCGCTGCTGTTCCCATTCAATCCTAGGCTTGCCAAGGCGGCAGGTGTATTCGTGGTTTGCCTCATCGGAGTGGTGTTGTTGTTTTGGTACCTTTCATGTGCCCCTGAAGGCGAGCCTTTCTACTGGCTCGAAGGAGTCAGCCTTTGGCCTACGGAGATTCTGCGCCTGCTGGCCGCCGGGCTCAGCCTCTACTTCCTGTGGGTCGCGCATCGCTACTTGCGGCTTAACCAAGCCCACGTAAAGAGGGTATTTTTATTGAAAACCAAGGGGCAAATGCCGGATCAAGATAAACCGCTGCCCGCTGCGCCTGGATGGAAAGATTGGTTCAAGCCTTTGTATTGGGGCATCCACTATAAACAAACCCACGCGACGGCGACCTTGTTATGGCAGGAACATCTCCTGCTCACCCGGGATCGGTGGAGCCGGATCATCCCGCAAGTCCTGACCTTTTGGTTTTTTGGGTTCGTGCTGTTCGGCATGTTCGGTCTTCCCCATGTCCCTTTTCGTGGCGGCACGAGCCGGTGGGTAGATGTTGTGGTTATGGTCCTCAGTGTCGGGGTTTTCCTGCTCTTGATATTTTTCGTGGTAGATGCC
>SCVQ01000122.1 GCA_004296865.1 Nitrospirota bacterium | reverse complement strand
GAGGGTGTTGGAGACCAGGCCGGAAGTGGGGCTTGTCTATACCGGTATCGTACATCTTGAAAGGGACGGCCGGCCCAGGCAGAAGTTCCCCACGGGACCATCCAGCCGCTTTTATCAATTGTTCGTGAAGGGCTTCGGCCCAACGCCGTCTACGGCCATGCTTCGCCGATCAGTCATCGAAAAGGCAGGAGGGTTTGACGAGCGTTTTGGCTCGGCCGGGTTGGACGATCATGAATTCTGGCCGAGGGTTGCCCAGCAGTGTGAGATCGCGCTGATCGATGAGCCGTTGACCTATCATCGTCACCGGGAGGTCAAGCCGCCGCAAGTCGAACTGAGCCATCGTCTCCTGTTGAACGAGGCGTTGATGGAACGATTCGGCCATGATCCAGCCAAGCGCCAGTATCTGCTTGAAGAGCGGGCCGCCTCCCTGGCTGATTTGGGGAAGTGGCGTTTAGCGCAGGGGGATTGGGATGGGGGGCGAGCATATCTGAGAGAGTCATTAGGGTTGTGCCTGCGGGAAGCTTGTAACATGAAGATGGCGTGGCGCTCGCTCGCTCGGTTGGTCCGCTCATATTTGTAAGGTGCCGATGGGTGATTCGACGTGTGAGGGTGGAACGGTCGTGGAAGACGTTCGGTGTGGGCTCTGCGGGAATGCTCAGGCATCTGTTGTGTGTTCACAACGCGATTTGCTGCACCGGGTGTCCGACGAGGAATTTACGATTGTTCGGTGTCAGCGCTGCGGGTTGCTTTATTTGAACCCGAGGCCCACTAAGGATGAAATCGGCAAGTATTATCCGGTGCAGTACTTCGGTGCACCCTCTCCTCCTCGTCCGTTTAGCAGGGTCAAGCGGTGGCTCATGGAGGATTTCTACGGCTATCCATCGAGCGAGCCGAATGGCATCAGGCGCAAGCTTCGCAAACTGACCCTGTGGCCGGAGATGCTGCGGCGGTCGCTCGGTGGGCGAGGTCTGTTGCCTTGGGTTGGCCGGGGACGGCTCTTGGATGTGGGATGTGGGCACGGAGTGAACGCGGCCATGCTTGCTCAACAGGGCTGGCAAGTCTCCGGGCTCGACCTCGGGCCGGAAATTGTGAAACAGGCCCAGACATTGCTCGGCGATCGTGTGCAAGTCGGTGACTTGCTCACTGTGCGCTATCCCGATCTGTCGTTCGATGTTGTGTTGATGAGCCACTCGCTCGAGCACATGTATGAACTTTTCAGGGTTCTAGAGGAAGCCAGACGAATTTTGGATGATCAAGGATTGTTGGTGATCGTGGTTCCCAATGCGGGAGGGCTTGAAGCCAAGCTGTTTGGTCGGTGGTGGGTCAATTGGGACCCGCCCCGACACCTCTATCATTTCAATACAACGACGCTGACAAGACTCTTGGAACAGGCTGGGTTCTCGCTGGTGCGGGTGCGCACCGGGGTGACGCCTGTACATTTTGTGTCCAGCTTGGAGCGGGTTTGGATGCATTGGCTGCATTGCCGGCTTCCTGCCAAGCGTCTGATCGAGAAATTCGTGGCTCGTCCTTTTTGTCTGGTTGCCGGCAATCTTGGGTATGGAACAGAATTGATCGTCTATGCGATCAAGCGAACTGGGCTGGCTTCCACGGTCTCAGGTACGTACGCAGAAGTCGGAGTGCCATCTTTCCATTAAACGGATGGTAACGGAGGGCAAGCAAGAAGGCCTTGCGGGCTTCCTCGAAGCGGCCAACGGCGAGGTGATGTTTTCCCAGGTCTCCGTAATATTGAGACCAGTCGCGGCGCAGCGCTTTCGCCAGTGCCGTACCGGAAGGACAGGCCGTGGCGTAGTTTTCAAGAAACCGGTGCCGTGCTACAAGAGATCGCTCCGAAGGAATGTTACGAGAGGCGTTGTGGCTATAGAGTCGGTGCCGGTAAAGCGGTTTGGGCAGATGGAGTAGTTGGAACCGCTGGAAGAGACGGATGGCCAGGTCGATGTCCTCCCAGACGAAGAGTTGGTCGTCATAGCCGCCGACCGCGTCGAAGCAGGATTTTCGAAAGAGCGAGCCTGAAGTGGCCACGTCATGACCGCCACGAAGAATCTGGGTGATACTGGCCGTATGCTTCATGGCACCGTCATATTCCAGGATTTCGTTTTGTTCGTTGACCTGGTATCCGTCCGCATGGACAACGGCCACGTCCGGTTGGGCTTGTAGCAGGGGAAGGGTTTCTTCAAGGAAGGTGGGTTCCCAAAGATCGTCTTGATCCAGAAAGGCCAGATAGGTTCCTGTGGCGAGCCGCGCTCCATCATTGCGGGCGGCCGCTTGTCCTCCGTTCTCCGCACGACGGAAATACCTGACTTGAGGGAAGCGCAGGACTATCCGTGCGGTGTCATCCGTGGAGGCATCGTCCACCACGATAAGTTCGCGATCCTGGACGGTCTGTGCCAGGACGTTGTGGATGGCTTGTTCTAAATAACGCGAAGCGCCGTTGTAAGCCGGGATGATGGCGCTGACAAGGGGCATCATTTCACCACTGGGGAGAATTCCAAACGTGCAATTCCTCATCATAACAGAATGACGTGCCTGATGGGCAGAGCCTTCTATTGCGAGGAAAGCCCGAGTCGGCCTCTGGAGATTGAACGACAGGTCTGGATGAAGAGAGGAGTAATGTATGCAATTTGATCATGTCCATCCGGACCACC
>SCVQ01000121.1 GCA_004296865.1 Nitrospirota bacterium | reverse complement strand
TGCATCAGTTCCTTGAACTTGGCCGGCTTGATGGATTCCTCGCCGTCGCAGAGGGCGCATTCGGGATGGGAATGGACCTCGATCAACAGGCCGTCGGCACCGGCCGCGACGGCGGCTTTGGACATCGGCGCGACCAGATTCCATTTGCCGGTGGCATGGCTGGGGTCCACGATAACCGGCAAGTGGGAGAGCTCTTTGAGGGACGGGATGGCCGCCAGGTCCAACGTGTTGCGGTATTGCGTTTCGAAGGTGCGGATGCCGCGCTCGCAGAGCATCACGTTCCGGTTGCCCCGGGACATGATGTACTCGGCGGAGAGGAGGAACTCCTTGATGGTCGCCGACAAGCCCCGCTTGAGGAGGACCGGCTTGTCGTAGGAGCCGACTTCCTTGAGCAGTTCGAAGTTCTGCATGTTACGCGCGCCGATCTGAATGATGTCCGCCTTCTGGAGGAACAGTTCGATGTCGCGCGTATCCAGAATCTCGCTCACCACCGGGAGCCCTGTTTGCTTTTTGGCTTCCAGCAGGTAGTCCAACCCCTCCCGACCGACGCCCTGAAAGGCATAGGGCGACGTGCGGGGCTTGTAGGCGCCGCCTCGCAACACAGTGCCGCCGCCGGCCTTGACCTCGTGGGCGATCCCGACGGTCAGCTCCAACTTTTCCACCGCGCAGGGCCCCGCCATGACCACGATTTTCTTGCCCCCGATCTTGACGCCGTTCACGTCGATGACCGTGTTGTCTTTCTTGAACTCGCGGCTGACCAGTTTCCAGGGCGCCAGGATGGGGGTGACGCTTTCCACTCCCGGGAAGGCGGTCAGCGGCTGGCTCTGAAGAATCCGATCATCGCCGATGATGCCGATGATCGTGCGCTCTTCGCCGTGCGAGATATGGGATTTCAAACCGAGTTCGCGGAGCCGGTCCAACAGGTGATCGATGTCGCGCTCGGTGGCTTCGGGTTTCAAGACGATAATCATGGTTTCCTCTTCCTTCTTCCGTCGACTTATCCTCGCTGAAGGACGGCCTTCAGCGCCTGGAGAAAGCGGGTGTTTTCTTCCGGCAGGCCGATGGTGACCCGCAGCATGCGGCCTTCGATGTGGCGGACAATGACGCCTTCGCGGAGCAGCGCCTCGAAGACCTCCCGGCCGCTCCGTCCGACGTCGAAATACAGAAAGTTGGCTTCGCTGGGGAGGGGCTGGAGGCCGAGCGAAACGAGTTCCGTGCGGACACGCGCCATTTCGGCCTGATTCATGGCCCGGCTCCGAGCGACGTGCTCCTCGTCTCCCAGCGCCGCGAGCGCGGCCCGTTGGGCCAGGCTGTTGGCATTGAACGGCGGACGGACTCGATTCAGATAGCCGGTGATCTCCGGCGTCGTCAGGCCATAGCCGATGCGCAACCCCGCCAGGCCGTAAACCTTGGAGAAGGTGCGCAGCACGATGACGTTCCGGTTTTGTGTGACGTAGCCCAGGCTGTCGGGGAAGTCCCGGCTGACGACGTATTCGTAATAGGCCTCGTCGAAGACCACAATGACCTCGTCCGGAACCTGTGCCATCAGCGCGGCGACGTCCTCGGCGGCGACCATGGTGCCGGTCGGGTTGTTCGGATTACAGACGAACAGCAGCCTGGTCCGCGGGGTCACGGCCTTCGCCATGGCCGGCAAATCGTGGCGCCCTGCCTTCAGGGGCACAATCACCGGGACGCCGTGTGCAGCGGTGACTTCCATCTTGTAGATCACGAAGGTCTGATCCGCCATGACCGCTTCGTCGCCGGGGGACAGGAAGGTGCGGACGAGCAGGCCGATGATCTCGTCGGAGCCGTTGCCCAGGATGACCTGGTCCGGCGTCACCTTGTAGTGGTCGGCCAGCGCGCGGCGGAGGCGGTGCGCGCCCCCGTCCGGGTACCGATTCAACGTCCCGGCGACTTCCGTCAGCACGGCCAGGGCCTTCGGCGAGGGGCCGAGCGGGTTCTCGTTGGACGCCAGTTTGATGGCGCGGGGGATACCGAGTTCCCGTTCCAACTCCTCGATCGGTTTGCCCGGGAGGTAGGGAACCAACGACGCGATGTCAGGATGTACTTTCAGCGGCATAAGGTTATGAGTGGGCCGGGTAGGCCCCCAAAATTTTCATGAAGAGACAGCGGCCCTTCACTTCTTCCAGCGCCTTTTTCAGCGGTTCGTCCTCGGCATGCCCTTCGAGGTCCACGAAAAAGATGTACTCCCAGGCCTTGCGTCTGGACGGACGAGACTCGATCTTGGTCATGTTGAGCCCGTGGGAGGCGAAGGGCCGCAGCAGATCGTAGAGCGCGCCGACTTTGTCCTTCACGGACAGCATCACGGAGGTCTTGTCCTTGCCGGTGCGCTCCGGCGCTTTCTTCGACAGGATCAGGAACCGCGTGAAGTTGTTGATATTGTCCTCGATCCGGGCCTTGATAATTTTCAGCCCATAGAGCTGCGCAGCCAGTTCGGAGGCGATGGCCGCCGCCGAAGGATCGTCGGCGCACAGTTCAGCCGCCCGGGCCGTGCTGGTCACTTCCGATACTGGGATCAGCGGCAAGTTGGTCTCCAGCCAGTGCCGGCACTGCGCGATGGGCTGCGGGTGTGAATAGATTTTCTTGATGTCCTCCAAACGCCCGGTCTTTGAGAGGAGGTAATGGGAGACTTCCAGGAGCACCTCGCCGTAGATGAGCAAGTTGGAATCGATAAACATGTCGAGGGTGTAGTTGACGACGCCCTCGGTCGAATTCTCGATGGGTACCACGCCGAAGTTGGCGTGCCCTCGCTCCACTTCATCGAAGACGTCCTTGATGCTGTTGACCGGGACGTACTGGGCGGAGGTCCCGAACTTCTTGATGGAGGCCAGGTGCGTGAAGGTGGCTGCCGGTCCGAAGTAGGCGACCTTCTGCGGGCCTTCGAGCGAGAGCGAGGCGGACATGATCTCGCGGTACACGGACCGGATCGCGTCGTTCGGGAAGGGCCCCGTGTTCTGGCCCGTCAGCCGATTCACAATGGCCGCTTCTCGGCCAGGCGTGTGCAAATTCGCTTCGGCGTCCGACTCCTTCTTCAACTTTCCGATTTCAATGACGCTCTTTGATCGTTCGTTCAGCAGACGCAGAATCTCGTCGTCGATCCGATCGATCTCCTTGCGATAGTGCTGAATGTTCTTCTGGTTCCCCATGCGTGCCTCAAGATGACCTGGACGCAGGTCCCCCTCACAGCGAGACAGAAAATACTACAGGAAGCAAGCTGGCTTTGCAAGGTTTATCAACAGGATTTGAATGATGAGGATAGCGGTCAGCCGTCAGCTTTCAGGCTTCAGCTAAAGAAGAGGTCCTTCGCAAATTTCTTTATTGAGAACTGGCAGCTGATGGCTGAAAGCTTCTTCGTGCTAAAGCAGTAAATCTTTTGGTTTTCCAAAGTGTTCGAATGAAATTCTGGTGGCTTGGCGGCCCCGGGCGGTCCGTTCCAGGTAACCGGATTGGATGAGAAAGGGCTCATAGACGTCCTCAAGTGTCCCTTTCTCTTCGTTGACGGCGGCGGCCAGCGATTCGATGCCGACCGGTCCCCCGCCGAACTTCTCGATGATGGCGAGGAGGATCTTCCGGTCCATCTCGTCGAACCCAGCCGCATCCACTCCTAACCAGGTGAGGGCATCGCGAGCGACTTGGCGTGTGATATGTCCTTCCGCTTTGATCTGGGCGAAGTCCCTGACCCGTTTGATCAGGCGGTTGACGATCCGAGGGGTCCCGCGGGCACGGCCAGCGATCTCGGCGGCGCCCTCCTGGTCGATCGGGATGCCGAGGAGGCCGGCCGAGCGTGTGACGATGATCTGCAAGTCGGCGGGAGAGTAAAAGTCCAGGCGATTCACCAGCCCGAACCGCTCGCGAAGGGGGGAGGTCAGCGCGCCGGCCCTGGTCGTGGCACCGATTAACGTGAAGTGGGGCAAATCCAGCTTGATCGTACGTGTTGAGGGCCCCTGGCCGATCACCAGGTCGAGCTGGAAGTCCTCCATCGCAGGGTACAACGCTTCCTCGACGGAGGCCGGGAGCCGGTGAATCTCGTCAATGAACAGAACATCCCGCTCTTGGAGATTGGTCAGGATGGCGGCCAGATCGCCCGCATGGGCCAGGACCAACCCCGAAGTCGAACGGATGGCCACGCCCATCTCGCGCGCGATGATATGAGCGATGGTGGTCTTGCCCAATCCGGGAGGGCCGTAAAAGATGGCGTGGTCCAAGGCCTCGCCGCGGCGTTTGGCGGCTTCGATACAGATTCGGAGGGATTCTTTCATCCGACCCTGGCCGACATATTCGTCCAAGGTCTGCGGCCGCAGCGTGACTTCTAAGCCGTGCTCGTCGTCGGTCATCTGGTTGGTGACGATGCGGTCGGTCATGGGCCTGGCTCCGTCCGGCTCTGCGGTTCTCTTTGATGGACCGGCTGGTTCATTTCACGTCCTTCGGTGCGGGCGGTGCGGGCAAGTGCTTGGGTGGGGATGGGAGCGTCCCCTGCCCCGGCGTCGGCATCGATCCGGCACAGTTCGGCGGACAGAACACCCCTCCCTTGTTCGGGTCCGGCAAGTGCGATTCGAACGTCTCAAGCTGGCATTGGCTCATGTGTCCGCCGTCGGCAGTGCCGCAACGGGCCGGCACCGACGAACTCCCCACCTGCCGGTATCCATCGGGACAGGCGCCGCAGACCGACAGGAGATTGATACTGCCCACGGGGACGCACTCCACGAGCGTCGGGTCCCCGTCCTTGCAGATGCCCGGCGCAGTTGTGACACCGGTCAAGGCGTAGCCGGACGGGCAGGTTCCACAGACCATCCTCGCGCTTTTGGGCTCAGGGGGATCGGCTGAAAAAACGACCGGGGGCAGGGCGGACGAGCACGCGACAAGGAACGCACAGGTGCGGCTCCAGTACCGCAACTGCCGGAAGTGGCCACGGCCCTGAGCTGCACGTTGGTCGGTGCGGTGACGCAAGTCTTACCCCTGCGCTAAATCTTTCAGCACGTCCTTGATGAGGTCTTTCAGCGGCGGTGTGTTTGGATGGGAGCGGGCCAGGCGCTTCAGCGCCTCTTTGACCTCCGCCGGCCGGTAGCCCAGGTTGACGAGCGCGGACAGGGCGTCCTCCTGCAATCGGTCCAAGGGTTCGGACAGACTGTGCGGGATCGTCGCGGCGGGATGGAGCCGCTCCACTTTATCCTTCAACTCCAGCGCGATCCGGCCGGCCGACTTCTTCCCGATCCCCGGCACGGTGGCCAGCTTGTCGATATCGCCGGTCTGCACGGCCGAGACGAAGTCGGGCATGCTCAAGGACGAAAGCACGCTGAGGGCCAGCTTGGGCCCGATGCCGGAGATGCCGGTCAGTAAGATAAACGCGTCTTTTTCGTGGGAGGTCAGGAACCCGAATAGTTGAATGGCGTCATCGCGGAGGTGGGTGTGAATGCTGAGCGACGCGGATTCGTTCAGGTCGGGCAGCGCATAAAACGTGCTGAGCGGAATAAAGACCTCATACCCGACGCCCTGCACATCGAGTGTGATATGGGAAGGAGCCTTGAAGGCCAGCCGGCCCGTCAGTGAAGCGATCATTGTAGAAGCAACGCGGAATAATGATGAATGCGGAGCGTTGAATGAAGGTCGAACTGCTGCCGTTCAGCGTTCAGCATTCATCGTTCTTTAGCCGGCCGCCACTTTCTCCATGATCTCGTCTGGAATGTCGAAGTTGGCGTGGACCTTCTGGACGTCATCGTGTTCGTCCAGAACCTCCATGAGCCTGAGCATCTGCTCGGCGGGTTTCTCTGCCAGCTTGACGGTGTTCTGCGGCACGAAGGTCACTTCAGCCAGAGAGGATTCGATCTTCGCGTCGGCCAAGGCCTTCTTGACCGCCTCGAAGTCATGGGGATCCGTAATCACCTCGAAAGTCTTCTCGTCCACCTTCACGTCCTCGGCGCCCGCGTCCAGAGCCAGGGACAGGAGCTTATCCTCCTCCACCTTGCCCTTTTCGACGACGAGCAGACCCTTCTTGTGGAATTGCCAGGAGACCGCGCCGGCTTCGGCCATGTTGCCGCCGTTTTTCGTGAGCAGGTTCCGGATTTCCGCGACGGTGCGATTGCGGTTGTCGCTGGTGATTTCCAGCAAGAGGGCGGTCCCCCCCGGACCATACCCTTCCAGCGCGAACTCTTCATAGGTGACGCCGGGAAGTTCGCCGGTGCCGCGCTGGATGGCTTTCTTCAGCGTGTCGCCGGGCATGTTGGCATCTTTGGCCTTGGCAATGGCAAGACGCAGACGCGGGTTCCCGTCCGGATCGCCGCCTTGACGGGCGGCGATGGTCAACTCACGGATGATACGGGTAAAGAGTTTGCCGCGCTTGGCGTCTACCGAAGCTTTGTGGCGCTTGGTAGTGGCCCAGTGACTATGGCCGCCCATGCTGTCCTCCTCCCAGCAGGGCGCTGAAAACGGCCCCCAACATCGTTCTCGGTCGCTTCGACCACTCAACGTACTGCCTAAGTACGCCTTGGTCACTGAAGAACCGGCCGGCTCACCGTCTCGCCGGCGTCCGCAAACGTGACGCTCGTTATTCCTCGCGTCGCGGACCCTGCGGCCTTGTTGGATGGCCCTTTTGAGCGCCCTGTCGTCGCTTGGAACCTCAATATTCAGAGGGTGGTCTAACACACCAGCGAGAGAAGTGTCAACGCGCGCTAGTTATCGTGAGCGGCGGCTGCGCCGCTTCGACAGCAAAACATTCTTCAGCGGGATCGCTTGGCGGTACGGACGGCGTCGAAGACGCTCCAGATGGCGATGGCTAGAAATGGAAGCGAGCGGAGGAGGATGGACGTCGCGTCATCCAGCGTCAGCCCGGCTCCGCCAGCTTGCAAGAGCTTGATGAATCCGGCCGAGACGCCAAGCGAAACATCCACCACGACCGCACCGAGCAGAAACCCCGCGCCTTCCCTCCACTGCCGACAGTAGAATTGGCCC
>SCVQ01000120.1 GCA_004296865.1 Nitrospirota bacterium | reverse complement strand
ATGAAGACCCGAATCGCAAAGGCGAGCAGCATGGCCACGATAATGGCTTCCGCATATTCGCGCAGGATCGACTTTCGAGACGGGCCGGCATGCTCGGCCTCCGCCAGGTGCTCGGGCAGCGGGAGCGTGCCCTGGATCTGGGGCGGGGCGGCTTCCGTGGCGGTGTCAGGTGCCTTCTCGATGCGGGAGGGGGTCTGTTCCATGGCTACTCGCCCGTCACTTTCAAGAGGGCCAGGAAGGCTTCCTGGGGCACCTCGACGCGTCCAATTTGCTTCATCCGTTTCTTGCCCTCTTTCTGCTTCTCCCACAGTTTCCGCTTTCGTGAGATGTCGCCGCCGTAGCACTTGGCGGTGACGTTCTTCTTGATCGCGCCGATGGTCTCCCGCGCGACAATCTTGTTGCCGATGGCCGCCTGGATGGCGATCTCAAACATCTGCTTGGGGATGAACTCCTTCATCTTCTCGGCCATTTGGCGTCCCCGGATTTGGGCCTTGTCGTGATGCGTGATGAAGGAGAGCGCGTCGACGGTTTCTCCGTTGAGGAGGATGTCCAGCTTGACCAGGTCTGCTTCGCGGTACCCGATCAGTTCATAGTCCAGCGAGGCGTAGCCCTGGGTCTTGGACTTGAGCCGGTCGTAGAAATCCAGGATGACCTCGTTCAACGGTAATTCGTAGGTGAGCATGACCCGCGTGGGATCGAGGTAGTGCAGGCCCTTCTGGATCCCCCGGCGATCCTGGCAGAGTTGGAGGATCTGTCCGACGAAGCGTTCGGGGGTGATGATGGTCGCTTGAATGAACGGTTCCTCGAACCCCGCGATCGCCGAGGGCGGCGGCAGCTTGGAGGGGTTGTCGATCTGGAGAATTTCCCCCGCCGTCGTGAGGACCTGATAGACGACCGTGGGCGCCGTCGTGATCAGCGTCAGTCCGTATTCCCGTTCGAGACGTTCCTGGATGATCTCCATGTGCAGCAATCCCAAGAACCCGCACCGGAACCCGAACCCCAAGGCCAGCGACGTTTCCGGTTCGTAGATGAACGAGGAATCGTTGAGCCGAAGCTTCTGCAGCGCGTCGCGCAGGTCCTCGAAGCGGGCGGTGTCGGTGGAGTAGAGGCCGCAGAAGACCAGCGGCTTGACGTCTTTGTAGCCGGGAAACGCCGACTCCGTGGGCCGCGCGGCTTCCGTGATCGTATCCCCGATCTTCGTGTCCACCGCCTCCCGGATGTTGGCGCACATGTAGCCGACTTCGCCGGCGTCGAGGCGATCGGTTTTCGTGCGCTTCGGCGTGAACTGCCCCACCTCGGTGACCTCGAAGGTCCGGTTGTTCGACATTAATTTGATCTTCATGCCGGGCTTCATCTGGCCGTCGACGATCCGCGTCAGGACGATCACGCCCTGGTAATTGTCAAACCACAAGTCAAAGATCAATGCCTTGAGCGGTTTGTTCGGGTCGCCGGCCGGAGGGGGAACTTTCGCGATGACCGCTTCGAGGACTTCCCGTACGCCTCGGCCTTCCTTGGCGCTGACGAGCAACGTGTCCGTGACGTCCAGGCCCAGCACTTCCTGGATCTGGTGTTTCACGCCTTCGACGTCGGCGCTGGGCAAGTCAATCTTGTTGATCACCGGCAGAATTTCCAGATTGTTGGCCAAGGCGAGGTGGGCATTGGCGATGGTCTGCGCCTCGACGCCCTGCGTGGCATCCACCAGCAGCAAAGCCCCCTCGCAGGCCGCCAGGCTGCGGGAGACCTCATAGGTGAAGTCGACGTGCCCCGGCGTATCGATCAGGTGCAAGGAATAGGTCTGCCCATCGTCGGCCCGGTACTTGATCGCCACCGCATGGGCCTTGATCGTGATGCCGCGCTCACGCTCGAGGTCCATCGCATCCAGGATCTGTTCGCGGGACTCCCGGGCGGTAATGGCGCCTGTCGTTTCAAGGAACCGGTCAGCGAGGGTCGATTTCCCGTGATCGATATGGGCGATAATGGAGAAATTTCTGATAAGGCTTTGCAAGTCCTTGCTCATGCGACAAAATCGGCTCATTATATGCGCTCATCGGTAGGTTGTCAAAGAAGAAGCCGGCCCTTATAATCCGCCGATTGCAACCCATCGTTCACCACCATCGGGCACCATGACACCGAGCCGAGACCGTGACCGCCTTGCCGACTGGGACCGGACATTTCTGTGGCACCCCTTCACTCAAATGAAGGAATGGGAACGGGAACAGCCGGTCATTATCGAGCGAGGCAAGGGATCCTATGTGATTGACACCGAGGGACGGCGCTATCTGGACGGCGTGTCCTCCCTCTGGGTCAATGTCCACGGGCACCGGCACCCGAGGCTCGACCGCGCGCTCCGCGCCCAGCTCTCCCGTATCGCGCATAGCACTTTGCTGGGGCTGTCCAATCCGCCGGCCATCCGGCTGGCCCGCGAGTTGGTCCGCTTGGCGCCGGCCGGGCTGACGAAGGTGTTCTACTCGGACAATGGCTCCACGGCGGTGGAAATTGCGCTGAAGATGGCGGTGCAGTACTGGCGGCAGCGCCGACCGAAGGCCGGGCCTAAACGGACGTTCCTTCGTCTGCAGCTGGCCTATCACGGCGATACCGTCGGCGCGATGAGCGTGGGCGGCATCGACCTGTTCAGGGATCGGTTCCGCCCCTTGTTATTTCCCACCGTGGCCGCCGAGCCACCCTACTGTTACCGGTGTCCCTTGCGGCTGACCTATCCGTCCTGCGCGATGGCCTGTCTCGATCCGGTCGAGCGGATCTTGAAACGGCGGCATCGGGCCCTCGCCGGCGTGATCATCGAACCCCTCGTCCAGGCGGCCGCCGGCATGCTGCTGGCTCCCCCCGGTTACCTGGCGCGCATGCGTGAACTCTGCACCAAGTATCAGGTCCTGTTGATTGCCGACGAAGTGGCCACCGGATTCGGGCGGACCGGTCGGATGTTCGCTTGCGCGCATGAAGGCGTGACCCCGGACCTGATGGCCGTCAGCAAGGGCTTGACCGGCGGCTACTTGCCGTTGGCCGCAACCTTGGCCACCGAGGATATCTACCAGGCCTTCCTGGGCGACTATGCGGAATGGAAAACGTTCTTCCACGGGCACAGCTACACCGGCAATCCCCTGGGCTGTGCAGTTGCGCTGGCCAACCTGGAAGTCTTCCGCAAGGAGCGGACGCTGGCGCGGATGCAACCCCGGATTACGGCCCTCCGCCGGTTCCTGCAGCCCCTCTCCACACTGTCTCACGTGGGGGAGATCCGACAGCGCGGGTACATGGTCGGCATCGAGCTTGTGACGGATCGCGCGACACGGACTCCCTACCCGCCGACCGAACGCATCGGCCATCGGGTGACACGGGAGGCCCGCCGGCGCGGGATGCTCATTCGGCCCTTGGGCCATGTCGTCGTGCTGATGCCGCCGTTGTCGGTCACAACCGCCGAACTGGCGCGCATGGTGACGATCCTGCGCGAATCCATCCGGACGGTTACCGAAGCCTCTTCCTAACGAGTGCTTTTGCTTTGGTAGTTTCCCAGCCTGCGGTATACTGACCCTACGATTGTAGTGGCCTGGTTGGCCCATGCGGGGACGGGCAAGCACGCCGAATGCCTGAGCCGCCACAAGACCCTGGTGTCATGAGAAGGAACCGCCGGCATGCCGCGTGATCTCCCGATCGGAAACGGCGCATTGCTCATCAACTTCGACGGCACCTACCAGGTGCGCGATCTGTATTGGCCGCACGTAGGGCTGGAAAACCATTCGAAGGGGCAGGTCTTCCACTTCGGGGTGTGGGTGGATGGCCACTTGCGATGGCTGGACGATCCCGGCTGGTCACGGCGGATGGGGTATGCCCACGAAACGTTGGTGACCCAAGTCGAGCTGACGCATCCCGACCTCCAACTCGACCTTGTCTGCCATGATGCCGTGGACTTTCACGAAAACCTCTATCTGCGGCGCATCGACGTCAGCAATCCCACCGAGCGCGAGCGGCAGGTCCGGTTGTTCTTTCATCACGACCTCAATATTTCGTCCCATGAGGTCGGCGACACCGCCTATTACGAGCCGGAACGGCGCGCGGTCTACCATTACAAAGGCCCGCGCTGGTTTCTCATCAACGGGGCCACGCCGGGGAAGCGGCCGGAGGACGCGCCGGATTCCGTCGCGGGCTGGCATGTCGGCCTGCAGCAATGGGCCTGCGGCCACATCGGTGTCAACAGTCTGGCCGGGACGTGGAAGGACGCCGAGGACGGCCTCCTGTCCGGGAATCCCATCGCGCAGGGATCGGTGGATTCCACCGTCGCGTTGCACCTGACCCTCCCCGCCCAAACCACGCAGACCGCCTACTACTGGCTGGCGGTCGGGACCGATTTTGAGGAGGTCACGCGCATCAATCGCTCGGTCCGGCACCGCGGGCCCTGGCATTTCATGAATCGGACCGCCTCCTACTGGCACCTCTGGCTCGACACGCACCGACCGGACTTCGCCGACCTGCCGCCAGACGCTAGCCGGTTGTATCTGTTGAGCCTGCTGATCTTGCGCACGCAGATCGACAACGACGGCGCGATTTTGGCTGCCAACGATTCCGACATCGCCACCGCGGTCCGCGATACGTATTCGTATATGTGGCCACGGGACGGCGCGCTGGTGGCCTATGCGCTGGACCTGGCCGGGTATCTGGACATCACGCGCCCCTTCTACCGCTTTTGCCGCGACGTCATCAGCAAAGAAGGCTATCTGCTCCACAAGTACAACCCGGACAAAACCTTGGCCTCCAGTTGGCATCCGTGGGCGCGTGACGGCCGCAAAGACCTGCCGATCCAGGAAGACGAGACCGCGCTGGTTCTCTGGGCCCTGTGGAAGCACTTTGAGAAGTGGAAAGACATCGAGTACGTCAAGCCGCTGTACCGCTCCTTGATCATCCGGGCGGGGGATTTCATGGCCGCCTACCGCGACCAGAAAACCGGCGTGCCGTTGCCGTCCTATGACCTCTGGGAAGAACGGCGTGGCGTGCTGGCTTTCACCTCCGCGGCTGTCTGGGCCGGCTTGACCGCCGCCGCCAGGTTCGCCCGGGCTTTCGGGGAAACGGAGGCGGCCGACCGCTACGGCAAGGCGGCTGCGGAAATCAAAGCCGGTGTTGAAAGGGTGCTCTATCGCCCGGAGCATGATCGCTTCGTGCGGATGGCCAACAAGAAGTCGGACGGGAGTTGGGAATTCGATGAGACGCTGGACTCCTCGCTCTTCGGACTTTGGTACTTCGGCATGTTTCCATCCGATGATCTGCGCATCGTGAAAACCATGCAGGCGATCCAGGACCATCTCTGGATCAAGACCGGTGTCGGCGGGGTCGCACGGTACCACAACGACTATTACCACCAGCAGAGCCAGGACCTGACGAACGTTCCCGGCAACCCCTGGTTCCTCTGCACGCTCTGGCTGGCGCAATGGACGATTGCGACCGCGAAGACCAAGGACGGCCTCAAACCGGCGGTCGCCTTGTTGGAATGGTGCGTCAAGCACGGCTTGCCGTCAGGTGTGCTGGCGGAGCAAGTGCACCCCTATACCCACGCCCCCCTCTCCGTCTCTCCCCTCACTTGGAGCCACGCAACCTTTGTGGCGGCCGTGCAGGAATATCTCGCGAAGTGGCGGTCGCTGCCACAGTAGCCGCTGCAACGCAATCGCCAACAGCACAAGCCCCGTGACTCGGCCCGTCTCTTTCTCAACGCTGCCGTGAGACGGAAGGATGATTGAGGGAATGCTGGTCGGCTAAGCCGGCGGGAGCAGGCGGGAGATGGACGGCGATCACGAAACAGCGATTTTCTCCCCGCGTCCGCACTTGAGGGATTCGGCGGCGTTACCCTCCTTGATAAAGACTTCCACCTGGCCGTTGCTGTTGATCAGGGCCTGGGGCGTGGTCTTGTCCCCGTCTGCGTAGCAGACGACGAGTCCCTGGATCTCGGTGCCGCCGAGGCGGATCGTCACGTCGGAGCTGGACTTCCTGGCGACCCCCTGCAACTCTTTGAGATGCAGGGGGGTAATGTTCGAGATCAGGTTGCCGTAGTGGTCCACGTAGACGATGTGGCCGCTCAGCACTTTATGGGCCACAGTCGGTTCCTCGATGGGCAGCGTCACATAGTCCCGAGTCAGCCGTCCGAAGGAGCCCGGCGATTGCCCCTTGGTGAGCCAGGCCGCAGCCGGTGCAAAGAGGTCCCGGCCGTCGAACGTGGCGCCTTCCGAATCCAGCCGGTACTGCTTGTTCTCGATCACACGCACTTCGACGGAGAGTTCTTCGTCGAAGATATAGCTGAGCAGGCCGTTGTCGGGGGCCAGAAAATAAAAGCGCGACGTGCTGACGAGTAGCGCACGTCGGTTGCTGCCGACCCCTGGGTCCACCACCGCCACGTGTACCGTTCCATCCGGGAAGTATCGGTACGACGACTTCAGCAGATAGGCGGCTTCTTCGATCTGCTGGGGGGGCACGTCATGGGAGAGATCGACGATCCTGGCCTGGGAGTTGATGTTCAGAATCACGCCCTTCATGCTGGCGACGAAATAATCGCGCAAGCCGAAGTCGGTCAGCAGGGTGATCATCGAAATGGCTGGGGGCATCGGTCAGAGCTCCTCGAAGCGGATTTCGCAGATCTCGTACTCCACCACTTTGGCCGGCGTGGTGACCGCGACGAGGTCCCCGACGCGGCGTCCGATCAAGGCCTTGCCGACCGGGGACTGGACGGAAATTTTGCTGTTCTTCAGGTCGGTCTCGTCCTGTCCGACCAAGGTATATTGTTTGCGCTGGTTCGCTTGCACATCCAGCAAGAGGACGGTCGCGCCGAAGACGACCGTTTCGCTGACCAGCTTGGAGGTGTCGATGATCCGCGCCTCGGCCAGCTTGTGTTCCAACTCGTTGATCCGCGACTCGATAAACCCCTGCCGTTCCTTGGCGGCGTCGTACTCGGCGTTCTCGCTCAAATCCCCGTGCGACCGGGCCTCGGCGATGGCCTCGATATTCTTGGGGCGCTCCACTTTGCGCAATCGATCCAGCTCGGCTTTGAGTGCGTCGTAACCCTTCTTGGTAATGGGCGGCATCGTGACTCCTCTCACGCCTTCGACGTGCTTACGTGCGCGGACCGTGGTACTCCTGCAAGGAGCGGATCGTCAAGCCTTTTTTGAGCGTCGCTTCGATCGCCATGACGGCGGCTTTGGCGCCGGGCATCGTGGTGTAATACGGCAGGCCTTTCTGGAGCGCCTCACGTCGAATGGACGCCGAATCCGCCTGCGAGGCTCCGCTGCCGACCGTGTTGACGACCAGGCTGATGTCGCCGTTCTTGATGTGGTCCACAATGTCGGGACGGCCTTCTTGGACTTTGTTGACCGGCTCCACCGTGAGGCCTTGTTCCTGTAAGTAAGCCGCCGTGCCGCGCGTGGCTTCGACCAGGAACCCCAGACCGCTCAACCGCTTCGCCACTTCGAGCGCCGCCGGTTTGTCTTTATCCTTGACGCTGATGAAGACTTTCCCGCCGTTCGGGAGCGGGACGCCGGCGGCCGCCTGCGATTTGGCGAAGGCCCAGCCGAAATCTTCATCGATCCCCATCACTTCTCCCGTGGATTTCATCTCGGGGCCCAACAGGACGTCGACGCCGGCGAATTTGGTGAAGGGGAAGACCGCTTCCTTGACCGCAACGTGGCGCAAGACCGGCACGGCTGTGAAGCCCAGTTCTTGGAGCCTCTTGCCGAGCATCACCTTCATGGCCAGTTTCGCCAAGGGCACCCCGAGGGCCTTGCTCACGAAGGGGACGGTCCGAGACCCGCGCGGGTTGACCTCGAGCACGTAGATGGTTCCGTTTTGCACGGCGAACTGCGCGTTCATGAGGCCCACCACGCCCAGTTCCATGGCCAGGGCACCGGTCTGCCGGCGAATCTCCTGCACCGTGGCGTCGCCGAGGGTATAGGGCGGCAGCGAGCAGGCCGAGTCCCCCGAATGGACGCCCGCCTCCTCGATGTGCTGCATGATGCCCGCGACCACGACCTGCCGGCCGTCCGCAATCGCATCCACGTCGATCTCGATGGCGTCTTCCAAGTATTTGTCGATCAGGACCGGATGGTTGGACGAGGCTCTCACGGCGGAGCCCATGTAGGCGGTCAGGCCGGCCTCGTCGTAGACGATCTGCATCGAACGCCCGCCCAGCACGTAGGACGGCCGGACCATCACCGGGTAGCTGATGGAGGCGGCGATGCGGGCCGCGTCCGCGACGGATCGAGCGGTTCCGCTGGCCGGCTGCCGCAGCGCCAGCTTGTTCAGCAAATCCCGGAACCGCTCCCGGTCTTCGGCCAGGTCGATGGCGTCGGGACTCGTGCCGAGAATCTTCACGCCGGCCCGCTCCAGGGGCAGGGCCAGTTTCAGCGGCGTCTGGCCTCCGAACTGCACCACCACCCCGATCGGCTGCTCGCGTTCGACGATGTTCAGGACATCTTCCTCGGTCAGCGGCTCGAAGTACAGCCGGTCCGACGTGTCGTAATCCGTGCTGACGGTCTCCGGATTACAGTTGACCATGATCGTTTCGACCCCCTCTTCCCTGAGGGCGAAGGCGGCGTGGACGCAGCAGTAGTCGAACTCGATCCCCTGCCCGATCCGGTTCGGTCCCCCGCCGAGGATGACGACTTTTTTGCGGTCGGTCGGACGAGATTCGCAGTCTCGTTCGTAGGTCGAGTAGAGGTACGGCGTATGGGCCTCGAATTCGGCGGCGCAGGTGTCCACTCGCTTGTAGGTGACGCCTCGCGAGACGTCCGACGCCGACCGGCCGGTCCGTGCCTGCCGGATCTCGCGCTTGTCGAGGCCGGTCAACTGGGCGAGACGTTCGTCGGAGAAGCCCAGTTGTTTGGCGTCATGCAGGAGCTGATGGCCGATGGTCGACGGCTGATGAGCGTCGGCGGCCAGGCGGGCTTCAAATTCCACGATCTCCTGGATTTGATCCAGGAACCACGGGTCGATCTTGGTGAGGGTGTAGAGGTCTTCGAGCGAGACGCCCAGCCGCATGGCATCGGCCAGGTGCCAGAGCCGGTCCGGATGGGGCGCGCGAAGCGCGAGGCGCACGCGGTCGATGGCGTCCTCCCGATTCACCTCAGCCGGCAGGCCGCGGTCGAGTCCCTGGAAGGAAATCAGCCCGCACCGGTCCACTTCCAATGACCGCACCGCTTTTTGCAGCGCTTCCTTGAAGGTTCGGCCGATGGCCATGGCTTCTCCGACCGACTTCATCTGGGTGGTCAGGGTGGGATCGGCGCCGGGAAATTTCTCGAAGGTAAAGCGAGGAATCTTGACCACGACGTAGTCGATGGTGGGCTCGAACGACGCTTTGGTCACGCGGGTGATGTCATTGGTGATCTCGTCGAGCGTATAGCCGACCGCCAGCTTGGCTGCGATCTTGGCGATCGGGAACCCGGTGGCTTTGGAGGCCAGCGCGGAACTGCGGGACACCCGCGGGTTCATCTCGATGACGACCATTTCCCCCGTCTCCGGGTGAATCCCGAACTGGATGTTCGAGCCGCCCGTGTCCACGCCGATTTCACGGATGACCCGGATCGCGGCATCCCGCATGACCTGATATTCCTTGTCGGTCAGGGTCATGGCCGGGGCGACCGTGATACTGTCTCCGGTGTGGACGCCCATCGGGTCCAGGTTTTCGATGGGACAGACGATGACGACGTTGTCCTTCAGGTCCCGCATGACCTCGAGCTCGAACTCTTTCCAGCCGAGGACGGACCGTTCGACCAGGATTTCCCCGACGGGACTCATGGCCAACCCCCAGTCTACGTAGCGCTCGAACTCTTCGCGGTTATAGGCGATGTTGCCGCCGGTGCCGCCCATGGTGAAGGAGGGACGGACGATGGCGGGAAAGCCGGTTCGTTCGACGACCCGTGCCGCTTCCTCACGTGATTTCGCGGCCCCGCTGTCCGGTGTCTTCAGGCCGATCTTGGCCATGGCCTGTTTGAACAATTCGCGGTCCTCGGCCTTATGGATGGCCTCGGCCGAAGCCCCGATCAATTGGACGCCATATTTCGCGAGCGTCCCGCGTTTGACCAGCCCGACCGCCACGTTCAGCGCGGTCTGGCCGCCCATCGTCGGCAGCAGCGCGTCGGGGCGCTCCCGTTCGATCACCTGTTCCACCACGTCCAGTGTGATGGGCTCCACGTAAGTCCGGTCCGCCAGTTCCGGATCGGTCATGATGGTGGCCGGGTTGCTGTTGATCAAGATCACCCGGTAGCCCTCTTCCTTTAAAGCCTTGCAGGCCTGGGTGCCGGAATAATCAAACTCGCAGGCCTGTCCGATGATGATCGGGCCGGAGCCGATGAGGAGGATGCTCTTGATGTCCTGACGCTTGGGCATTTAAATTCCTTGGCTAGAGGCGATGGGGAAGAAACTTCCTGCCTATCGCCCATAGCCCCTTGCCTCTCCCCTCACCCTGATTGGGGCATCGGCCCGATCTCCGGCCGGTGCAACGGGCGCGGGGGCGGCGGCGGGGCGATCGGGACGTCGGTGGGACGGTAAAATTGCATGGCCTCCGGAATCCAGGCCTCGATCTGATTGATACGAGTGATGTCCGAGGGGTGGGTGGAGAGGAATTCTGGGATCGCTGTTTGTGAGCGGAAGCAGAGCTTGCCGATCATGTTCCGAGGGCAGCCGCTCATGCGTTCCCAAAACGGCGCCGATTCGCGCGGATCATAGCCGGCCTGAGCCATCAGGCGCAGCCCGACATAATCGGCTTCCGATTCCTGCTTCCGGTTGAAGGGCAAGGACACGCCGACGCCGTAGGCGCTCTGCAGCCCCTGCATCACCCCCGGATTGACGGCGCCGCTGGCCGCTCCGGCCATGGCGCCGACTTGTGCGATCTGCTCCAGTATCCCGCGACTCATCCGTTCGGCTCCGTGACGCTGCAAGGCATGGGCGACCTCATGCCCCATGACGGTCGCCAGCCCCGCTTCGGTCTTGGTGTACTTGAGCAGGCCGGTATAGACCGCCACCTTGCCGCCGGGCAGTGCGAAGGCGTTGATGGTCTGATCGTCCTGGATGACGGCGAACTCCCAGTGATACTCCGGTTTCCTGGCCGCATCGGCGATGCGCCGGCCGACCCGGTGTACCAGCTCGTTGATTTCGGGATCGGCGTTGAGCGGGGCGCCGCGCAGGACTTGGCGAAAGGCACTCACGCCCATCGCGATCTCTTTTTCTTCGGAGATGAAGATCAATTGGTCGCGGGCGGTTCCCGGCGCCCTCACGCAGCCGCTGAGGGCGCCGAGCAGCCCGGCGGTGGCCAGGGTGCCAAAGATACTGAGGGCTCCGCGGGCGCCTAAGTACAGGGCGGTCCGCCGCCCGACCGGCGTGGAAAAGAATTGATTCATTGATTCATTGGGTGATTGATTCATTGTCAATGGAACAATGGTTCAATGAGCAAATCAGACAATTCTTTAGGGCATCCAGAGATACATAAATTGCGGCGACCCGCCGCGTACCAGTGTCATTAAGTCCAAACTGGCCAACTCTCCCAATCCCCCTCCCCCGCCTAGAAAGCGGGCATAGATGTTGGGGCGATATTCGCCGGGACGCCGGTAGATGATCACGCGGGCCTCCGACAGGCCGGCCTGCTGTTTGGCCGCCTCGATGGTGTCCTCCAGATAGCCGACGGCGTCCACCAGACCGGCTGCTTTGGCCTGCTCGCCGGAGTAGATACGGCCATCCGCGAGCTTGCGGATTTGCTCGGCGGTGAGGTTCGGTCTGCCTTCGCGCACGACCGTCAGAAAGCGCTCGTAGAACGAGTTGATCACGCCTTGAAAGATCGCCCGCTCCTCCTCGGTCATGGGACGGAACGGCGACCCCATGTCCTTCTTCGGTCCCGAGGTCACGGCTGTCGCCTCCACGCCCACTTTGTCCAGCAGGCCGCGGGCGTTCACGGTCAGCATGATCACGCCGAGGCTGCCGGTCACCGACGAGGGATGGACGAAGATTTTGTCCGCCGCCGCCGCTACGTAATAGCCGCCGGACGCGCCGACATCCATGATCGAGGCCACGACGGGGACCTTGCGCTTCTCCTTGAAGGTGCGCACTTCATGGTAGAGGATGTCCGACGCGGTCACGGTCCCGCCGGGACTGTTGATGCGCAGCACGAGCGCCTTGACGGCCTCATCCTCCGACGCGCGCTGCAATTCTTCCTTCATTTGCGCCACGGCGTTCGGGTGAGCGACCAAGCCGCCGCTGTCCTGGGAACTGATCAGTCCGGACAGCTCGATGAGCAGCACCTTGGCTTTGCCGGTTCCGCTCAGGTGTTCTTCCCGTAAGGCGCCCGGCGTCGGAAGGAGATTGATGGTGATGCAACCTGCCAGGAGGAGCAGGATACCCAGCGCCGCAATCCCGTGGAACGTCCGTGCTCGCTCATGCATGGTGCTTCTCCATCATCTGCGTAAACTGGTGAAAAAGATAGGCCGAGTCGTGAGGGCCCGGCGAGGCCTCCGGATGATACTGAACGGAGAGGACCGGATGGTCAAGCAGAACCATCCCCTCGATCGAGCCGTCGTTCAGGCTGAGATGGCTGATGGCCACCCGTCCGAACGAGGTCTCCGTCGCCATCGGTGCGGCGGCGGAAGGGCTCCCGGCCGGCGCCTGCACCGCGAAGTTATGGTTCTGCGACGTGATCTCCACTTTTCTCGTCCGCACATCCAGCACCGGGTGGTTGGCGGCATGGTGGCCGAATTTCAGTTTGTAGGTGCGGAGTCCCATCGCCAACCCGAGAATCTGGTGTCCGAGGCAGATGCAGAGCATGGGGCGCCAGCCGAGTAATTGTTTGACGGCCGTGGCCGCATAGGGCACGCCTTCCGGATCGCCGGGGCCGTTGGACAGCAGCACCCCGTCCGGCTGCAGGGCTTTGACTGCGTCGGCTGTGGTGGACGCCGGCACGACTGTGACCGCGCAGCCAACATCCACCAGCCGGCGGAGGATATTCTGTTTGACTCCGAAGTCATAGACGACCACTCGAAACGGCCGCGTCGGTTTGTGCTGCCCGTTCCCGTCCGATTCCGGCGCCCACCGTCCGGAGCCCTCGGTCCAGGCATAGGCTTCGCGGCAGGTCACTTCCGCAACCAGGTCGCGACCCAGGATGCCTGGCGCGGTCTTGGCTTTCTCCACCGCCCGCCGGTGATCCAGATCGAGGTGCGAGATGACCGCCTGCTGTGAGCCGTGGTCACGCAGGTGCCTGGTCAGCGCGCGCGTATCCAGCCCTTCAATGCCCACGACGCGGGCTTGCCGCAGATAGTCATCCAGTCCCTGGTTGGCCCGCCAGTTGCTGGGCTTCCGGCTCGACTCCTTGACCACGAACCCTTCGGCCCAGACTCGTCGCGATTCGACGTCCTCACGGGACACGCCATAGTTCCCGATGTGCGGACAGGTCATCGTGACGATCTGCCCCTTGTATGACGGATCGGTCAGGATTTCCTGATAGCCGGTCATGGCCGTATTAAACACGACCTCCCCGACCGTTTCACCATCGAAGCCGAGCGCGCGGCCTTCAAAGACCGTCCCGTCGGCGAGTGCAAGAATGGCTTTTTTCATGAGTCGAGTTTCATCCGGCCCATCCAGTCCCTGACTTTCACTGCGAGGAGCGCGATCCCCAGGCCGAGGTTCAGCACGTACAGCCCGCGCACCATCGTATGGATTCTGAAGAAGGCCTCATAGGCCGTCTTCTTCGCGTCCCCTTGCGCGGCAAAGGCTTGCTCTTGCAAGGTCACTGACCAAGGGCCCAGGACCAGGGTGATCAGCGAGGCGATCACGATCATGGCGCTCAAAAAAGCCAGTTCCGGCTTCGTGAGGGAGCCTCCGAGGTTCCCCTGCGCGCCGTTCCATACCCGCCATGCCGATGTTCCCACCAGGAGCACAATGGCTCCGCCGGTCAACCGATTATACCCTTCAAAGACCCGTGTCAGGAAGCGTCCGCCGGGCTCCATGCCGAACGAATTGAACACGGCCGGGATGACGGCTCCGATAATGACCAACAATCCCCCCACCCAGACGGCCAGGGCGACCAATTCGAGCGTGTGGCAGAAGGTCAGGCATCGTGTTGTCGTACGCTCCGGCGCCACGTTACGCGCTACGCAAACTCATAGACAACTTTGCCGGCTACAATCGTGGTTGTCGCCAGCCCTTTCACCTTCCACCCGGCAAAGGGGGTGTTCGTGCTTTTGGAGCGGAAACGCGATGGGTCCACTTCCCATTGACGTTGCGCGTCGACCACCACCACGTCGGCATCCGCGCCGGGAGCCAGGGTTCCCTTGGGCAAGCTGAAGGCCTGGGCCGGCGCGGTCGTCAGCTTGGCCACCGCCGCTTCAAGCGAGAGGACGCCCTCCTCCACGAGCGCCAGTGTGAGCGGCAGCGCGGTCTCCAGTCCCACAATGCCGAAGGGGGCTTCGGCGAATTCCCGTTGCTTGTCCTGGGGGGCATGGGGCGCATGGTCCGTCGCGATGACGTCGATCGTGCCGTCGCGCAGCCCTTCCTTGATGGCCTGGATGTCCTGCCAGGTCCGAAGGGGCGGATTCATCTTGGCTAAGGTGTTGAAGTCGCGCACCGCTTCTTCCGTCAAGGAGAAATGATGCGGACAGGCTTCCGCCGTCACCCGGATTCCCCGCGCCTTGGCTTCCCGCACCATCCGGACCGAGCCGGCGGTGCTGACATGTGCGAGATGGAGCCGGGCCCCGGTCAACTCGGCGAGCGCAAGGTTGCGCGCGACCATGACGTCTTCCGCCGCCGCCGGGATCCCCTGCAGGCCGAGCTGGGTGGAGACGAGGCCTTCGTTCATGCAGCCGCCTTCGGACAGATGCAGATCCTCGCAGTGGTCGATCACCGGCAGGTCGAAGGCCAGGGCATATTCCATGGCCCGCCGCATCACCAGGCTGTTCATGACCGGCCGGCCGTCGTCCGAGATCGCCACGCAGCCGGCCCGGCGCAGGTCGCCGATCTCGGCGAGTTCCTTGCCCTCGGAGCCTTTGGTGACGGCCCCGACGGGGAAGACGTGGGCATTGCCGGCCGCGCGGGCCTGGTCGAGGATGAATTCGGTGATCGCCTGGTTGTCGTTGACCGGATTCGTATTCGGCATGCAGCAGACCGAGGTGAATCCGCCGGCCACGGCCGAGGCCGTCCCGGTCTGGATCGTTTCTTTGTATTCGAATCCTGGCTCGCGCAGGTGAACGTGCAGGTCCACAAAGCCCGGGAGGACCAACTGCCCGGTTGCGTCGATGGTGTGCAGAGATGCGCCCTGGCCGCGCGACGGCATGGCCAGGTTGTGTCCCACCGCGACGATCTTCCCGTTCTCAATGAGCACATCGGCCGGGCCGTTCACACGTCCCGGATCGATCACGCGTCCGCCTTGAATCAGAATTGCCATGCAAGAACCTCACTCAAAAAGTCTATAAAGTCGGAAAGTCGAAAGTCGCGAAGGAAGGATTGCATTGAGACTGGATAGACTTTCGGACTTGCTCACTTTTCGACTCATCGTTCAATTCGCTCCTGAAAGGAGATACAAGACGCCCATCCGCACGGCCACGCCGTTGGCCACCTGGTCTAGAATGACCGATGAAAAGCTGTCGGCCACTTCCGGGGCGATTTCCACGCCGCGATTGACGGGCCCCGGATGCATGACCAGGGCTCCTGGCTCCGCCAGTCTGAGCCGATCGGCGGTCAGGCCGTACAGACGCGAGTACTCGCGGATGGTCGGGAAGAGCGCGCGGCCCTGCCGCTCCAATTGCAAGCGGAGCATCATGATCACGTCCACCCCGTGCAAGGCCTCGTCCATGTCGTAATAGACCCGCACGCCCAGCTGCTCCAGACAGGCTGGAATCATGGTGGGCGGCCCCACGGCCCGGACTTCCGCGCCCAACTTGGTCAAGGCGTAGATGTTGGACCGGGCGACCCGGCTGTGCGCGAGGTCCCCGACGATGGCCACGCGGAGCCCCTTGAATTCCAACTTCTTTTCCCGCAACGTGAAGAGATCCAGGAGGGCTTGGGTCGGATGTTCATGCCAGCCGTCGCCGGCATTGATCACGGAAGACTTCACCCCACGGGCCAGGGTCTCTGCGGCTCCGGCAGATGGGTGGCGCAGCACGATGATATCGGCCTGCATCGCTTCGATGTTGCGCGCCGTGTCCAGGAGCGATTCGCCCTTGACGATGCTGCTGGAGGAGGGCGAGAAGTTGATGACGTCGGCGCTGAGGCGCTTGGCCGCCAGCTCGAAGGAGGTGCGGGTTCTGGTGCTGGGCTCGAAGAAAAAGTTCACCACCGTCTTGCCTCGGAGGGCCGGCACTTTCTTGATCTCCCGACCGGTGACCTCTTTAAAGGAATCGGCGGTCTCCAGGATGAGCATGATCTCGTCTGGCGACAAGGATGCAATGCCGGTCAGGTCTTTGCGTTTGAGGCTCATGGCGCGCCTCCATCTATAATGACAACGCGGTCTTCTTCACCTTCTTCTTCAAGGAACACTCGAACGTTTTCGTCCCGCGAGGTGGGAATGTTCTTGCCGATGTAAGTGGCTTTAATCGGCAGTTGGCGGTGCCCCCGGTCAACCAGGACCGCCAATTGGATTTCCGCCGGTCGGCCCAGGTCGATCAGTCCATCCATGGCGGCCCGAATCGTCCGTCCGGTGAAGAGGACATCGTCCACCAGCACGATTTTCAGATCCGCGATATTGAACGGGATCGACGTCTTGCGCAAAATCGGCTGGTCTTTCCGGCCCGCCAGATCATCCCGATAGAGGGTGATGTCCAGCTCGCCGATCGGCACCGGTTCCCGCTCGATTTCTTGGATTCGACGCGCTAACCTGTGGGCCAGGTGGACGCCGCCGGTTCTGATCCCGACCAATGCCATCCCTCCGACCCCTTTGTTCCGCTCCAGGATTTCGTGAGCGATGCGGGTCAGGGCCCGCGCCACCTCGTGCGCGTCCATGATGAGCTTTTCGTGCTGCTTGTCGCTTCCGATCATAACGACCTAGTCGGAAAATCTGAATGTCTTAAAGTCATACAGTCTGAAGCAGTGGGGCTCGATTCATTAGGAGTGCTGGGCTTGACGACTTTCCGACTTTCTGGCTGAAGGAGGGCATAAAAAAACCCCCTCATCGCACAGGGCGATGAGAAGGTCGTCTGTATTGCGACGGCGTAGGACGAGCCGTGACGCATGGGATACGCTCCTTGCTCACCTCACCGGATGAGCGTTAAAGGCAGCCGTATCCTAGCGGGTTGCTGCGCGACTGTCAAGACGAGGCACGAACGCGGCGGATCGGTTTGCCGGCGTCGTGTTGGAACCGGCTCAGAAGCTGTTTCGGCTCTGGGCCACCTCCTGGCAGACCGACTGCCAGATTGGGAGCCGACTTCCCATGCCGCAGGCCGCCAGATAGTCTTCGTCGATGTGCGTGTAGCCCCCGCCCATCACGGCGGCCTGCTCCCGCTCCTCCAGGGCATTGGCGACGTGGACGGCCGCCAGCGGGCTGAACGGTTGACTCACGGACCGCATCGGGTCGTGGTGGAAGGCGACGGCTTCGACAATGGCGTCGCTTAAGCCCCAGGTGCCCAGCAGGTAGCCGCCTATGTCCGCGTGGCTTGCGCCCAGCACTTCGCTTTCGGCTTCCCACTCGGTGACCCGGCGGTTCTGCATCAGCGCCACGGCTTGGGTGTACTGGTCGGGCAGGTTCGTGGCGAGGACCAGGATGCCGACGTCGTGCAGCAAGCCGGCCGTGAACGCATCGTCGATCAGATCCTGAGACGTTTTCTCTTCTTTGGCGATGGCTCTGGCGTAGGCGCCGATCACCAGGCCGTGCCGCCACAGAACGTCGAGCGAGATGAAGGGGTGCCGGTATTCTTTGAATTGCGCAAATACCTGCATCGACAGGACCAGAGCTTTCACTCGGTCCAAGCCCAGCATCGAGACGGCTTGAGCCGGGTTGGAGACCGGCGTCAGGAGTCCGAAAAAGTGGGAGTTGATGACCTGCAGGATCTTGGTCACCATGCCCATATCCTTGGAGATAATGCGCGCAACTTTATCGATGGAGGAGTCCTGCGATTGCAGTTCCTCTTGGAGCTCGCGATACAGCGCCGGCAGGCTGGGCAAGGAGTCGATCCCGTCGGCCAGCTGGCGGAGGGGCTCACTGGCAAGGCGTTCGCGTAGCGTGGCGGCGCGGGCCACCATGGATTTGAACAGATCCAACTTGAAGGGCTTTGGCAGGTATTGGTGGGCGCTCCCGACCGATCGCCGCATCAGCGACTGGTCGCAGCGGTCGGCCATCAGAATCCGTATGGCCTGGGGGTGTCGAGTTTTGATTTCCGTCAAGAGCTGGGCGCCGCTCATCTCCGGCATGTGCATGTCGACCACGGCCATATCGAACGAACCCTTGGTCAACTTCGCCAAGGCTTCCCGTCCGCTCGACGCATAGACCACGTCCCATTCCTCGCTCATGGGCCGCAATGTTCGTTCCAATTCCTCGCGTGCCGATACCTCGTCGTCAACAAACAGGATGCTTTTCATGGTGATCCCAAATGCGTTGGTTAGAAGGACTGCTGTGCAAACAAGCCCATCCCGGACGGAAGCCCACAGGGCCTCGCGGCAGTCGAAGCCATGCAGTCTTCTCTATCGGCGGACGCGGGGATTTTCTTTACCGTCTCCATTGCTTGGCTCGGTCTGGTGTGGCTTGCCGCGTTGACAAGTGGCCGAGCCTGGTTGCGGGGGTGCAGGCAGCTGGATTGGCGGTCAGTGCTTGAGAGTCTGAAAGAGCATCAAGTCCGGCTTCACGCGGGCTTGTGGCAGGATGGATTGATGCATGCGGAAACTGGGCAGTGACGCCACCGGGTCCATCCGAAGAATGCGGAGCCGGTAAGCCTGGAGTGCTGGGCTCATTGCGGCAGGGCCTACGACAAAGGCCAGGCCACCTGGTCGGAGGGCTTCGGCCAGGGCGCGAGCGGTCTCATGGAGCGCCTGTGCGTTGTGAAATTGCGAGAATGGCAGCCAGGCATAGATGACGTCATAGATCTGTCCGGGGGGCTGCGCTTGCTCTGCGTCGGCCGATATGAAGGTCATCCGCCTTGCCCATTCCAGCTTCCGCGCCTGGGCCAAGTGGTTCCACAATGTCTGCGCCTGCTTCTGGGCGAATGCCGGGCGGTAGTACATCACGCGGTAGTCCCGTGGGCGATCCAGT
>SCVQ01000119.1 GCA_004296865.1 Nitrospirota bacterium | reverse complement strand
GCTTGAGGCGCAATTTTTAATGAACGTCCCATCGCCGCGAGCGACTTTGCCCCGGTCGCAAGGCGCATTCTTTCAAGAATATCAGCAACTTTTGGCATTATAAACAAAAGATGATTTTAATATTGATTTATCGGTAACAGGAGGGAACGAGAAGGCCGCCGCTCAGCGCGGGCCGGCGTCCAGCAGCTCGCGCAGTGTCCGCAAGAGGACGTCTGCCTCAAAGGGCTTGAACAGCAACGGCGTACCGGGATCGAGGACCCCGTGGGCCCCCAGGGCATCGTCCGTGTAGCCGGACAAGTAAAGCACTTTCATGGCCGGGCATAGAAGGGCCAGCCGGTCCGCCACCTGCCGTCCGCTCATCTTGGGCATTACCACATCGGTCAAGAGGAGGTGGATCGGTTCCTTGTACCGCTCGCTGAGCGCGAGCGCCTCGATCCCATCGTGCGCGACCAGTACCTGGTAGCCGGCTTCTTGAAGGATCTCCTGCACGAACGCCCGGACTTCCTCTTGATCCTCGACCAGGAGGATGGTTTCCCGCCCTCCGGTGGGCTGCGCTGCCGTAGCGGCGGGCTGAGGCTCAACGGCGTCCCCGGCAGCCCGTGGCAGGTAGATATGAAAGACCGTCCCCTGTCCTGGCTCGCTCTGAACGACGATGGCCCCACCGCTCTGCTTCACGATGCCGAACACGCTGGCTAGGCCCAGCCCTGTCCCCATGCCCGGTTCCTTCGTCGTGAAAAAAGGTTCGAAAATGCGAGCCTGGGTGGCCGCATCCATCCCATGTCCTGTATCGCGCACCGCCAGCGTCACGTGCGGACCCGGCGCCACCCCGCTGAGTGAATCGGCCATTGCCTCGTCGAGGGCCACGTTCGCGGTCTCGATGGTCAGCCGCCCGCCGTTCGGCATGGCATCGCGGGCGTTGACGACCAGGTTCATGATGACCTGCTCGATCTGCGACCGGTCGGCCATCACGCAGTCCAGGTGGGGAGCCAGTGCGAGCACCAGTTCGATGTGTTCTCCGATGAGCCGGCGGAGCATGTCCTGCATGGAGGTCACGGCTTCGTTGAGATGGAGCGCCGAGGGCGTAATGACCTGCCGCCGGCTGAACGCCAGCAGTTGTTGGGTCAGGGCGGCGGCCCGGTCGCCGGCCTTGGCGATTTCTCGGGGATAGCGGTGCAGCGGACTGTCCGGTCCCAGCTCGCGCAACAGGAGCGCGCTGTAGCCGTTTATGACCATCAAAATATTGTTGAAGTCGTGGGCGATACCCCCCGCCAATTGCCCGACCGCCTCCATCTTCTGGGATTGGCGGAGTTGCGCCTCGCTGGCCTGCAGCGCCTCTTCCGCCCGCTTACGTTCGGTGATGTCGGCGACGAAGGCGCTGAACCAGTACTGCTTTCCAAGCTTCAACGGCAGGATCGATATCTCGACGGGGAACTCGTTTCCGTCGCGCCGCAAGGCGGTGAGTTCAATCCGCCGGTTGAGGAACGGTCCTTCGCCGGTGACCAGGAAATGCCGCAGACCATGCCGGTGGGCCTCACGGTATTGCAACGGGATGATCGTCTCGGCAAGGTCCCGTCCGATCGCCTCGCCGGAAGCCCAGCCGAAGATGGTCTCGGCCCGTGGATTCCAGTCGGTGATGCGCCCGTCCTCGTCGATTCCGATCACGGCATCGAGCGCGTTCTCCAGGATGGCCTGCATACGGGCCTGGCTCATCCGCAGTGCCTCTTCCGCCCGCCTGCGCTCGGTGATGTCGCGCGTAAAACAACGGGTGTGGATGAACTCGCCGTCTTGCCACAAGACGCTCGAATCGATGAGCACGTCCTTGATCGAACCGTCCTTGCACCGCAGGCGGGCGGCGTATTCCTGAACCGCCTTGGCGTGGCTAAGGCGATCGAGAATGCCCTGGATGACCGGCTGGTCCACATGGAAGTCAGCGATGGGGCGTCCGATGTACTCCTCGCGGGTGTAGCCGAGGAGATCCAGTTCTGCCTGGTTCGCCCACAGGATGATCCCGTCCGGTCCCACCCAATGCATGCTTACGGAGGCGTGCTCAATGAAGTCCGAGAGTTCTTGCGTTTTCTCGGCGAGCGCCAGCTCCGCCCGCTTGCGTTCGGTGATGTTGGCGAAGGTTACGACCGCACCGGTGATCCAGTCTTCATCGAGGATCGGGCGAACGGCATACTCGGCGTGGAACGACGTGCCATCCCGCCGCCATAAAACCTCGTCATCCAATCGGCAGCCTTGCCCGCTCAGGCAGGATCGGGCGATCGGACAGTCCTCTGCCGGATACCGGGCGCCGTCCGGCTTGGTGTGATGAATCAACTCATGCATGTTCCGGCCAAGTAATTCTTCAGGCCGGTATCCCAGCATCGCCGCTCCGGCTCTATTGATGAACGTGCAGCGGGTTTGCAAGTCGATGCCGAAGATGCCTTCGCCGGTGGATTCCAGGAGCAGGAGTCGATCCCGCATGAGCTTGGTTCGTTCCTGTTCCACCTGCTTCTGTGCAGAAATGTCCTTGATGACCAGGACGATCTCATCCGTTTCGTGAATGGCTCTGGCGATCAGGCGGCAGTGGGGCATGTCGGGGGCGAGGTACTGGCAGTCTTGCTCCTGAAAGCTCGGCGCTCCCTGCGCGCGTATGGCATGCAACAGCGTGGTCAGTTCTTCACGCGGCAGCAGTACGTCGATCGGCTGGCCGAGGGTGTCCGTCTCGTTACGCTGGATGAATTTGTAGAACATCTGGTTGGCGAATCGGACGATATTCTCGTGGTCCAACCGGACGACTGCGACCGGCAGAGCGGCCATGGTGGTGCGGTAGTGCCTTTCGGCAGCCCGGATCTGATTCAGGAAGTAGCCGTTTTCGATCGCCACGCCGGACTGGGCCGCCAGGGCCGAGATGACTTCCACGTCCACGTCCGTAAACTCGTCGGCGCCCTGTTTCTCGGTCAAGTAGAACCGTCCCATGACGCGGCCGTGCACGCGTACGGAGATGCCGAGGAACGAGCGCATCGGGGGATGGTGCGGAGGAAACCCGGTGAACGTGGGGTGTCGGGTCAGGTCCTTCAAGCGAAGCACGTCGCCCTCCTGGGCCAGGAATCCCAAGAGGCCTCTTCCGGTCGGAATGGCGCCGATTGCCTGCACCGTCGAGGGAGCCATTCCGCCCGTGATGAACCGGACGAGGTGTTTGCCTGATTCGTCAAAGAGGCCGAAGGCGCCATACTTGGCCCCGGTGATCTGCATGGCGCTGTCGACGAGCAACTGGAGAAACTCAGCCAGCGCGAAGTCCGTATGCGGTTTGGGCGCTTCCTGCTGTAAGGCCTTGCTCACGCTGTGCAGCCCTCTGAGCCGCATCAGTTGATCCGCCGCACTGGTCCATTCCCTCCGCAGACGTTTCGACATCCACAGCAGAAGGCCGAGCATCGGGACGAACAAGAGCAGCCCCACCGCGCCCAGTTTTTTCAAGACCTCTCTGATCGGGTGCAGGATGTCGCTGCGATCCATCCGCACGAGAATCCCCCAGTGGAATCCGGGAAATTCTCCGTAGCCTTCGGTCCTTGCATAGCCGGTGATGACCGGCACTTGCCGGCGGGGATGGAGCTCCTCGACATAACCCGGCTCCGTCGCCATGCTTAACCGAGCCGATGACAAGCCGATCTGCTCGAGGTGGACCGTCCCTTCCTCTCGCAGCGGGGAATCGACGATCAGGGTCCCGTCGCGAGTCAGGAACTGCCATTCGACCCGTGGGATGTTGTTGTGCTGTGACTGGAAGGAGGAGACGGTTCGCCTGATCACAGCCTCCAGCTCCGAGAGTCCGACACGTGCCGTCACCACGCCGAGGAATTCCCCCTTAGGCCCCCTGATAGGAGCTGAAAACCCGATCGCACGGTCCCCGTGAGTCTCCGTGGAGACCGACACGTCCTGGAGGAATACGCCCTTGCCGTCGCGCGATGCCTGGAACCAGGCCGCGTTGCTCCGGTCTTCCCCCACGCTGGCCGGGTCTGTGGCCGCCACGATCCGTCCCGCTGCATCGGTAACCCCCAGCCACCGGTAGAACAGGTATCGCTCCATCATCAGGTTGAGGTAGCGGGTCAAGGCTGACGTATCCTGCATCTTGCCGGCAAAGGCATCGGCCATCATCTGGGCATCGCCATAGCGTTCGAAGAGGACTCGGTCCAGGAGGTCGGCAATGTCGGTGGCGAGCAGCGCCAGGCTTTCCCCCCTCGTGGCCACGGCTTGGGACTGAAGATAATGGAGGGTGAGACCGCCGATGCCCAAGGCGGTCACGATGATGATGGCGATGAGGCCGGTAATCCACCGGTAGGGTGACGCGCTCAGGGAGGGCTGGTTTGCGTTTGCGCCGGGTCTCACGATGGCCTCATGTGATGAGCCGAGGGCTCAGGGGCTCTTCACCGCCCCGCCCGCGCGGAAGAGATCGGGCGGGGCGGTGGCGTCACACCGGTTATGAGAAGGTCAGCGCGTGGCGCGCTTGCTCCGCAACGCAAGCCGGATGAGGTTGGTCCGCCCCCCGACCTCCAGCTTGGAATGAATCCGGCTGAGATGGCCTTCGACGGTCCGGACGCTCAGATGGAGGACGGCTGCAATCTTCTTGTTGGCCAACCCTTCCCCAACGAGCCTGAGGACCTGGCGCTCTCGCGGAGAGAGCATCGCCAAGTCGGACTCCAGCGTGGTTCCCAGACCTTGTTCGTCCTGCCGATGCGACTCCTCCGGATAGACGGTACCCTCCGCTGCCACGCTCTGCTCGGACCTGTGGGGATAGACCACCAGGCGGCAGTTCTTGGGGGGCGAGCCCTGACCACGGTGGACGGTGACTTTGCTCTGCCCGAAGTGATCCCCCGCGATTCCACCTAGAATCCCGGATTCTATCTGGCAGACGCTGTGGACATCGGTGGCAAGCCCCCCGAAAGGGCAGGCCGGAATGTTAAAGGTAATGGCGCCTGCGGTCGATTCCTCCGCCGAGCACTCCCATCCCCACTGCCCCGTCACGCCCTCAATGCAGCGGATATAGTCCTGCCGGGAGAGGGGCTCATGTGATCCGTGAGTCTCCTGATACTGGTGGCTTATGTGCCGTCCCAGGCTGACCCCCACCTGACGCAACATTTTGTTATAGAGCGTGGGGTGGAGGACCGATTCGACAGAAATCATGAACTGGCGCAGGGAGCCTTGGACGAGTTCCGGGGAAGGGAGGGCTGACGGGTACTGGCCTTGGCGTTTGGGCGAATGCGGCATGACTGAAAAATCATTTTATCAGATAAAGAACGCAAGTGAGCGCGTAGAACCACCTTTAAAAAACAGGTGTGGGTACGCATTAAGTTTGTCCGTTGTTATCCGATTTAATCTGTATGTAGCGGATTTCCAAAATCAGGTGGGTCTACCTCGAACGGAAAGAAAAGAATGGAAGGATGACGATGACGGCTGATGCATGCGTTCCTGACGTTCAGCGCGATCCGGTACTCACTTGCAGGTCTCTCCAGGCCGGTCGCGACTGGGGCCGTATTTTGATCGCGGACGATGAGGAGCCGGTCCGTGAGCTCATCGTGGAATTGCTGCAAGGTGAAGGCTATCACTGCGACAGCGTCGGCACGGCCCAGGAAGCCGCGAAGGCCATGGCGACCAATGCCTATGATCTCCTGATCACGGACGTGAGAATGCCGGGCAACGACACGCTGGCGTTTCTCCGTCCCGGTCACACGGCCGGGCCGGTGGTGCCGGTGATCGTCATCACCGGGCATCCGACAGTCGAAACCGCCATGGAAGCGGTTCGTCTCTCGGCCTTCGATTATCTCATCAAGCCTGTGAGCAGCGAGGCGCTGCGCAAGGGCGTCGATCTCGCGATCGGCAGGGGCCGGGTCCTGCGAGCCCTACGCAAGGCCCGTGAAGAGATGCGCGTATGGGGCGAGGCGATGGACTGCCTGGAAAAATCGTTAGCCGCTTCCGCGCGTTCGGAGGCCGGAACAAAGGGGGCCTGGCCGATCGAGCCGGTGCTGCGTCAGACCATGACCCTGTTCGGTCAAATTGCGGCCAGCCTCAAAGCCACGATCGAGGCAACGAAGCGAGATCGAGGGAGTCACAGAAACCTGGACCTCTGTCGGGTGATCCAGTGTCCCAAGGGGGCCGCCTACGAGGAGGCCGTGCGTCGATCGGTGGAGGTGCTCATGGACACCAAGCATTCGTTCAAGTCCAAAGACATCGGCGACTTGCGAAAAATGCTGGTCGGAGTGTTAGAGCAGGAGGAAAGACGGTAGCCTCAAGTTGTCCGGCCGTCGGCCGATACAGTAACCGTCAGCATTGGAACAATTCACGGGTTCACCCACGGGGTGAGCGACCGTCTTAACGGGCAGGCCACCAGACCTGCAAGTTGAAGGCGCAATCAAGTGCTCTCGATCGATCGATTCGAGAGCCAGGGCTGCGCCTTTTTTGTTGTGCTCCCACCCGGGGGAGAGACCGGGCGACTGTGCAGCGCGATTCTTGTAGGGGAGAAGCATGAACCTTGGATGGTGGTGGATCGTCGCGGGGCTGGGCGTTGCATGTATGGCGACATTTCTGGGAACGCAACGGGTGTGGAGCAGGCGCTTGGCGGATGTCCAGGCCAAAGCCGCCGCCGAGGCGGCGAGGCACGAGGCCTGCGTCAGGGCATGGGAGGAGTTTGCGACCTGCGCGACCCCGCTCATGCCCGTCCTGGTCGAGCAGTTGAAAACGGTGGTGGCCTGCACCGAGCAGGCGGCGCAGGATCTCTGCACGCGCTTTCAGCAGATCGCCCGCCGGGCCAAAGACCAGGCCGCCGAGACCACCCACTTGTTCGAGCACGGAGGCGTCAACGTGGAGCAGGTCCTCCGTGAAAGCGACCAGATGCTCAGCAAGTTCGTGGAGGACGTCATGACCTCGACCAAAGTCGCCATGAACGTGGCCGCCGTCATGGACGAGGTCGGCGCCAGTACGGAGTCGATCTCCGGCATTTTGGTCGAGATCGAATTTATCGCGGACCAGACCAAGTTGCTGGCGCTCAACGCCGCCATCGAGGCCGCCAGGGCCGGCGACCAGGGGCGGGGCTTCGCGGTCGTCGCGGGCGAGGTGACGAAGCTGGCCAACCGCTCGGGGCTGGCGGCCACGAATATTCGCAATCTGGTCGGCGCGGTGCAGGGCGGCGTGACGGCCGCCATGAAAAATTTAGAGGAGCTGGCCAGCGTGGACATGACCAGCACCCTGACCTACAAGCACCGCGTGGAGACCATGACGCGGTCCATGATCGAGCAAAGCCAAGTGCTCCGTGCCACCGTGTTGCAGGGCAAAGATCACGCGGAAGAGCTCGCCGCCGACGTCTCGCAGATCGTGGTGGCGATGCAGTTCCAGGACATGACACGGCAGACGGCGGAGCACATCTATCAGCCCTTGGAGAAAATACAGGAATACATGGACACGCGCCTCTCGGAAAAATCCGGCCTCGATGCGGAGGACCTGCTTGTGTATCTACGGAATATCGAGAGCCACTACACCATGGAATCCGAACGGAAGGTGATGCGGGCTACCCAACAGGGCGGAGGGCAGGCACCGGGCCTGGCTGGGCAATTGGTCCCGGCGGGCGGGTCGGAGGACAACGTCACGCTCTTCTGAGCGCGTCACGCGTATCTCGTGAAGCGTGAAGCGCCCGACGAGAGACGCTTCGCAAGACATAGGTGGAGGAGCACATGGGCAAGACAATTCTGATAGTCGATGACTCGGCCACGATGCGGCAGATGGTCAGTTTCACGCTCACCGGCGCGGGCTTTGACGTGGTCGAGGCCGGGGACGGGCAAGAGGCAGTCGGCAAGCTGAATGCCGGCGCCAAGCCGAATCTGGTGATCACGGACCTCAACATGCCCAAGATGGACGGAATCTCGTTCATCAAGGCGGTCCGGGGCATGGCGGGCTTCAAATTTACGCCGGTGCTCATGCTGACGACGGAGTCCGACGAAAACAAGAAGAAAGAAGGCCAGGCGGCCGGCGCCACGGGCTGGATCGTCAAACCGTTCAAGCCCGAACAGATGTTGCAAGTGATCGCCAAGGTGATGCCGTCATAGGAAGGCTATGGGCGAGAGGTGAGGGGCAATGGGCAAGAATTATTACCCATCGCCTATAGCCTATCGCCTCTAGCCTGCGAGGGAAACAATGAGCATCGATCTATCGAAGTTTCAGGGCGCGTTCTTCGAGGAGAGCGCGGAACATATCGCGACCATGGAAGAGGGGTTGCTGCGGCTCGAACAGCAGCCGGGCGACCTCGACCTGCTCAACCGGATCTTCCGTGCCGCCCATTCCATCAAAGGCAATGCCGGCATGTTCGGGTTTGCGGCGGTCGGCGAGTTCACCCACAAGATGGAGAACATTCTCGATGCCCTGCGCAACGGCCAGATGGAAGCCGACAAGCCGTTGATCGATCTGTTGCTGGAGGCCACCGATGGGGTGAAGGGGCTGTTGGAAGCGGCGCGGACGGATGCGGCGCCGGATGAGGCCACGGTGGGGCCGTTGCGCGCACGCCTGCAGGCCCGTTGCAGCGGCAGTGCGGCGGCCGCGAGCGCGCCGAGCGTGGCGTGTGACGCGTCTCCGGCGCGTGAAGCGCCTCACGTGACGCGTGAAACGTCTCCGGAGGGTGCCGCGTTGTGCGTGATGCGTGACGCAGCAGACGAGCCATGCGTCACAAGATACACGATTCACTGGGCGCCTGATCCGGCGGTCTTTCAGCGGGGGATCGATCCGAGCCGGATCGTGCGTGAACTCCGAAGACTCGGCGCGCTCACCGCGAAGGGGGTGGATCTTGATCATATGCCGTCCCTTGAGGAGCTGGACGCCAACCGCTGCGCTCGGTCCTGGACCTTCACGCTCGAGACCGACCATCCGCGGGAAGAGATCGAAGACGTTTTCGAGTTCGTGCGGGACACCAGCGACCTGACGATCACGGAAGACCGTGACGCGTTAAGCGTGACAAGCGAACACTTTCGCCGGGCCTCGAAGAACCCGTCACCCGTCATGGGCGGCGATGGCGCGCAGAAGCCGCTCGGCCAGATCCTCGTGGAAGAAGGGGTGGTGTCGTCCGATGCGCTCGCCCAGGCGCTCTCGCAGCAAAAGCGGCTGGGCGAGATTCTGGTCGAGCAGCAGGTCGCCACGCCCCAGCAAATTACCCAGGCGCTCGAGAAACAGCAGAAGCTGGGCCAGGCCGCGCAAGCCCAAAAGGCCGCGGCCGCGGCCACGACCATCCGCGTGGACACCGACAAGATCGACAAGCTGATCAACCTGGTCGGCGAGTTGGTGATCACGCAGTCCATGCTGAGCGACCTGGGGACGCGATTCTCGGCGGACAAACTGCCGGTGTTGCAGGAGCGCCTCGCCGAGCTCGAGCGGAACACGCGGGAGATTCAGGAGCGGGTGATGGCCGTCCGGATGATGCCCATCGGCACCGCCTTCAACCGCTTCCCGCGCCTGGTCCGGGACCTGTCGGCCAAGAACGGGAAGCAGATCCACCTGGTCCTGTCCGGCGAGGACACGGAGTTGGACAAGACCGTCATCGAATCCATCGGCGATCCGTTGACGCACCTGGTCAGAAATTCGGCGGACCACGGGCTCGAGCTTCCCGACGAGCGTGTAGCGGCCGGCAAGCCGGAACTGGGCACGATCACGCTCAACGCGTTCCACGAAGGCGGCAATATCTGCATCACCGTGGCGGACGATGGGCGAGGCTTGAATCGCGAGAAGATCCTGGCCAAGGCGATCGCCCAGGGTCTCGTCACCGAGGCGGACAAGCTGCCGGACGAGCAAATCTGGCCGCTGATCTTCCGGCCGGGGTTCTCCACCGCCGAGAAGGTCACGGATGTGTCCGGCCGAGGCGTCGGCATGGACGTGGTGAAACGGAACATCGAAGAGCTGGGCGGCACCGTCAGCATCAAGACCGAGGCCGGCAAGGGCACCACCTTCACGCTTAAGCTGCCGCTGACCCTGGCGATCATCGACGGCTTGACCGTGCGCGTCGGGCTCGAAACGTACATCGTGCCGCTCCTCTCGGTGGTCGAATCCATCCAACCCCAGGAGACCTCCGTCAAAACCGTCGTGGGGAAGGGAGAAGTGGTCAACGTGCGCGGGACCTACCACACGGTGGTGCGTCTGGCCGAGGCCTTCGGCGTGAAGGCGGATGCCACCGATCCGGCCCAGGCCATTCTGGTGATTCTGGAGACCGAAGGCGAGCGGGTAGCAGTGATGGTGGACGAATTGTTGGGCCAACAACAGGTGGTCATCAAGAGCCTGGAGAAAAACTTCCAGAAAGTGGAGGGCCTGGCGGGGGCGACGATTCTGGGCGACGGGGCAGTGGGCTTCATCCTGGACGTCCGGGGGCTGATCGAGCTGGCACGGAATGGCGCCGCGATGGCGGCGTGAAGCGTGAAGAAAGACAGCTCCCCACTCACGACGCTTCACGAACGATGAGATACGAGATACGTTTTTGAGCGATGAGATACGCGTCACGAATAACGAGCGACGGCATTTAAAGAAGGAGGCGGCGATGGCGACGGCACTGGACATGACGGCAACAGCATCGGCATCGGATCAACGGATCGGACTGGCATCGGATGGGAGCCAGTACCTGACGTTCATCCTCGGCGAAGAACACTACGGGGTAGACATCCTGCGGGTGCAGGAGATCAAGGGCTATACGGCGGTCACCCGGATTCCCAATACGCCGGACTTTATCAAGGGGGTCTTGAACCTGCGTGGGGCGATCGTGCCGATCGTGGATCTGCGCGCCAAGTTCGGGATGGCGAAGGTGGACACGACCATGTTCACCGTCATCGTCGTCGTCGTCGTGCGGGACCGCGTGATGGGGATCGTCGTGGACGCCGTCTCGGATGTTCTCGACATCGCCGCGAAGGAGATCCAGCCGGCTCCGAACTTCGGGACCAGGGTGGACACCAGCTTTATCCAGAGCATCGCGAAATCCGGCGACAAGCTCATCACGCTGTTGGATATCGACCGGGTGTTGTCGATGGATGAAATTGCGCAAACGGAAGCCGCGGCGAGCCAGCCCGCCGCCGCGTAAAGCGTGAAGAGAAGAGTCTCTTTCTAACGCTTCACGAACGACGAGATACGAGATACGCAGAAGAAAGGAGCCGCATCATGGGCCTCAACGTGGACCTCTTAGAGAGCAGTTTCAAGCTGGTGGCTCCGCAGGGGGACAAGCTGGTCGCCCGGTTCTACGAGCGGCTGTTTCAGAAGTACCCGGCGGTCAAGCCGCTGGTCGAGCAATCGGCTTCGGCCTGCCAGGGCCTCGTGGGACAATCCCAACGGCTCAAGCGCCTGATGGAGTCTTTCAAGATGAAGGACGGGAAGGTGGCCGAGATGACGGCCATCGAGGAGCAGGCTGAAGAAATCCCGGTGGCGAAGGCCGAGGTCACGGTTGCGAAGAGGCCCGGTCCTCCGGCTCCCGGCCAGCATCCTCAAGCGGCGCAACGGCGGACGGCGTCTGCTGCGCCGATCAAGGTCGGAGCAGGGGTCGGCAAACATGAGGGCAACGGACATCGCGGCGACGCGAACGAGTTCGAGGAATTTTAATCGGCGCGTGGGTCCCCTCCCACGTACCCGGCCCGCCCGTCCTCTCCCTTACGGGGAGGACGGGCGGCTCCCTCGAGGAGGTCGATCATGGACCTGAAAACTCTTGCCTGGTACGGCGTGTTGTCCAGCATCACCGCGGCCTATCTGGTAGCCATGGCCGGCGCCAGGTCCGCGCGGCACCACGAAGTCTCCGCCCATGCGCGCCTCATGGTGCGAGCCGGCACGATCGTGGGGATCTGGCTGGTGGCCTATGTCACGAAACAGGTCCTGTTCGGGCGGGACCAGTTCGGGGGCACGGCGGAGCAGTACTGGCGGATCTACGTGCCGATCCTCTTGATTCACACGAGCCTGGCGGCCACGACCATCGGACTGGGCGGCTACAACCTCTACCAGGGGTTGACCAGGCTGCGGTATGGGAGCCTCGGCGCCATGTCCTCCGGGATGACCCTGCACCGGCGGCTCGGCAAGCTCCTCGTCTGGACGTTTTCCGGCACGATGGCCACGGCCTATCTGGTCTATTTACTGTTGTTTGTCTGGTATTCGGTGGCGTGAAGCGTGAACCGTCATGCGTGAAGCGTTGGACGAAAGGTGGCTATTCATCGGCAAGCTCTGCCGGCCTGAGTGCCGGACATCATATATCGGACATCATGCAGGTGAGGGGGCAGAGGCCCCTCGTGGCAATCATTCAGGGAATCATCCCATAAGAAGGAGAAGCGATCATGTTTAGCTGGTTTGCCAATATGAAGACGATGGGGAAGCTCATGCTGGGCTTCGCGTTGGTGGGAGCCATCATGGCCATCGTGGGCTATGTCGGTGTTGTCAACATGGGGAAGATCAACGAGAGCGTCGACAACATCAATAACGTGCAACTGAAGCCGCTCATGCTGGCCACCAAGGTCCGGGGCCTGGTCTACCAGATGCGGGGGCAGACCCTGACCGCGGTGCTCACGCATAATCCGGCCGACCGCGAAGAGGCCTTGGCCAAGGTCAAGGACCTGAACAAGCAGGTGGATGAGATCCGCGACACCTTTGCCAAGACGATCAAGGCGGAGTCGGTCCAGAAGGCCTACGACGAGTTCGTCAAGGCCTATGACGACTATCGTGCCTACCGGGACAATACCGTCTTCAAGCTTCTCTTGGCCGGCGATCAGCCCGGCGCGCTGGCGGCGCTGAAGGGGGAGGCGGCGGGCAAGTTCAAGGCCTCGATCGACACCCTCAATGCGGTGGTGGACGTCAAGGTGAAGGTGGCCCAGGGCAAGTATGACGATGCGGTGAAGACGTACGCAGACTCCAAAGCGATGCTGACCGGCGTCATCATCGGCGGGATCGGTCTGGGCCTGTTCCTGGGCTGGGTGATCGCCAGGGGAATCGCGCGCGGACTGGGCCAGGTCAACGAGGTGGCCCAGAAGGCGGCGGAGGGCGATTTGACCGAGCGTGTGGCGCTGACGACCACGGACGAAGTCGGGACGATGGGCAGGGCGTTCGACCGGATGATGGAGAACATCGCCCGGGTGGTGGGGGAAGTGCGGCGCGGTTCTGTGCAGGTGGCGTCGGCGTCCGGCCAGATCAGCAGCGGCACCCAGGATCTTTCGCAACGGACGTCCGAGCAGGCCTCGTCCCTGGAAGAGACCACGGCGGCGATGGAGCAGATGACCTCCACCATCAAGCAAAACGCAGACAACGCCAAACAGGCCAATCAGTTGGCGATCGCGGCCCGCGAGGTGGCCGAAAACGGCGGACAGGTGACGGCCAAGGCCGTGGCGTCGATGGACGAGATCAACAAGAGCAGCAAGAAGATCGCCGACATCATCGGGGTCATCGACGAGATCGCGTTCCAGACCAACTTGCTGGCGTTGAATGCGGC
>SCVQ01000118.1 GCA_004296865.1 Nitrospirota bacterium | reverse complement strand
CCCGAGGTCCTCGTAGGTGGCGGTGGTCAAGTCGAAATGGATGCCTTCGGCCAGGAGATCGGTGGTGAGCAGAAGCCGGTGTCCGGCCGGCAAGCGAACGACGGCGGCATCGTCCCCGATTCCCCGGAGCACGGATCGTTCGGTCTGTCCGAAGCGGCGCTGCAGGTCTTGAATGAGCCGAAACTCGCCAAGCTCGCGGACAGAGAGACCGGAGGAGCGGGAAGACATCTCAAATGGCCGGTGCGAGCGGCCGCGAGCGACCCGCTCGCTTCGTCTTGCCGGCGCGGCTCGCCCGGGCTCGCTTTGTCGGAGGCCGCTTGCCCGCCCGGCCCGGTTTCGTGCGCGGGGCGGACGGCCTCTGGAGGGCCGCCTTGATCACGTCGTCCATCGTTTCGGCGAAGATGAGCCGGATGCCGCGCAGCAAGTGTTTGGGAATTTCTTCCAGGTCTTTCTCGTTGCGCTTCGGCAGAATCACGGTGGAGAGCTTGGCCCGTTTGGCCGCGAGGATCTTCTCCTTGAGGCCGCCGATGGGCAGCACGCGTCCTCGGAGCGTGATCTCCCCCGTCATCGCGACGTCGCGGCGGACCGGGACGTTCGCCAGAAGCGAGGCCAAGGCCGTGGCCATCGTGATGCCGGCCGAGGGGCCGTCTTTGGGAATCGCACCGGCTGGCACGTGGATATGGATGTCCGTTTTGGCAAAGAGGTCCGGGTCGATGCCCAGCAAGGTTTCCCGCGAGCGCACGTAACTGAGCGCCGCCTGCGCCGATTCTTTCATCACGTCGCCCAGGTGGCCGGTCAGGGTCAGTAGCCCTTTCCCTTTCATCGAGGTGGCTTCGATGTAGAGGACATCGCCTCCGGCCTCCGTCCAGGCCAGCCCCGTGCAGACACCGACCTCGTCTTTCTCCTGCTCCGCCTCCGGAATGAATTTGGGCACGCCGAGAAACTTGTGCAGGTTCGCCGTCGTGATCGAGTAACACCGGATTTTCCCCTCCGCGACCTTTTTGGCGACCTTCCGCATCACGTTGGCGATCTCGCGTTCGAGGTTCCGGACGCCGGCTTCTCTCGTATAGTGGGACACGATTTGGCGCAAGGCTGGCTCGTCGATCTGGATATGGGCCTCGGTGATGCCGTGTTCCTTGAGTTGCCGGGGAATGAGGTATTTCTTGGCGATCCCCAGTTTTTCCTCTTCCGTATAGCCGGGGATCCCGATGATCTCCATCCGGTCCCGCAGCGCCGAGAGGATCGGGTCCATGAGGTTCGCGGTCGTGATGAACATGACCTCGGAGAGGTCGAACGGCACGCCGAGGTAGTGGTCGGTGAAGGCGTTGTTCTGTTCCGGATCCAGGACCTCGAGCAGGGCGGCCGAGGGGTCCCCGCGGAAGTCCATGCCCACCTTGTCCACTTCGTCCATCATGAAGACGGGGTTGCTCGTTCCGGCCTGCTTGATGCCCTGGATGATGCGTCCCGGCAGTGCGCCGACGTAGGTCCGGCGGTGGCCTCTGATCTCGGCCTCATCGCGCACTCCGCCGAGGCTGACGCGGACGAATTCCCTTCCCAACGCCCGCGCAATGGACTTGCCGAGCGAGGTTTTGCCCACGCCGGGGGGGCCGACGAAGCAGAGGATGGGTCCCTTCATCTTGTCTTTTAACTTCCGGACGGCCAGATATTCGAGGATGCGTTCCTTGACCTTTTCCAGGTCGTAGTGGTCTTCGTCCAATACCTTGGCGGCGGCCTTGATGTCCAGGTTGTCCTTGGACTTCTTGCTCCACGGCAATTCAACCATCCATTCCAGGTAGGTGCGGACCGTCGCCGATTCGGCGGTATCCGGGTGCATCTTTTCCAGACGCTTGAGCTGCTTCTCGCACTCCTTCAGTACTTTCTCCGGCATCTTGGCGTCTTTGATGCGCTTGCGGAATTCGGCCACCTCTTCCGCCCGTTCGTCCAGTTCGCCCAATTCTTTCTGAATGGCCTTGAGTTGCTCGCGCAGGAAGTACTCGCGCTGGGTCTTGTCCATTTCCCCCTTGGCTTGGGCCTGGATCTTTTGCTGCATGGACAGGACTTCGATTTCTTTGGACAGAATGTCGCTGACCTTCCTGAGTCGTGCGATGGGATCTTCTATCTCCAAGACGTCTTGCGTGACCTCCACCTTGAGCCCAAGGTTGGAGGCCGCCATGTCCGCCAAGCGGCCGGGATCCTCCAGGTTCTCGATGACCACCATCACGTCCGGCATCAACACTTTGCCGAGGCTGACGATCTTTTCGAGTTGCTCCTTCACGGTCCGCATCACGGCTTCTGCTTCGAGCGAGGCTGTCGCCGGTTTGGCTTCGATGACCTTGGCGATCCGTACGGAGTAGTAGGGATCGGTCTGGATGTATTTCCGCACCGTGCCCTTGGAGAGGCCCTGGACCAGGATCTTGATACGCTCGTCCGGCAGCTTGAGCATGCGCATGATGATGCCGATCGTACCGACGTCGTGGATGTCTTCGGGCTTGGGGTTCTCGACGTCCAAGACTTTTTGGGTGGCCAGGAAAATCATGCGGTTGCCGGCCAGCGCCGCCTCAATGGCTTTGATCGACATCTCGCGTCCGACGAACAGGGGGAGGACCATGTAAGGGAACACCACGATGTCCCGCACCGGCAGGAGCGGCAGGTGATCGGGGATCTCAAGGTTCTGGATGTCTTGTTCGGCCGATTCCGATGGCATAAGCTGGAGATCCTCTCGGGTGATTCGCTGGCGGTTACAAAAATAAGAACGTCGTCAACTGAAAAGCGCGCAATTCATCGCAACTGTTTGAGATACCGTAAGAACGGCGGACCAAGCACCGGATTTTTGAGTGCGAAGTCGACCGTCGCTTTCAGGAAGCCCAGCTTGTCGCCTGCGTCGTGGCGCTGGCCTTGGATTTCCTGCGCATAGAGCGGGGCCTGTCTGGCCAGGCAACGTAAGGCGTCGGTGAGTTGAATCTCACGATTTTTCCCCGGGGTGGTCCGCTCCAGAATCGGGAAGATGTCGGGGGAGAGCACGTACCGTCCGATGATGGCCAAGCGGGATGGCGCCTGGGCGGGAGCCGGTTTCTCAACCAAGTCCAACACCCGATGCAAGCCTCCGGCGATGCGTTTCGCCGCGACGATGCCGTATTGACGCACTTCGTTCGGATGCACCTTTTTCACGCCGAGCACCCCGCCATTGCCGTCATCGTAGGCCTGAATCAGCTGTGCCAGGGCCGGTATGGGGCCGTCGATAATCTCGTCGCTCAGAAGAACAGCAAAGGGTTCGTCGCCGATCAGATGCCGGGCACAGAGGACGGCGTGACCCAGTCCGAGGGCCTCGGATTGTCGGACATAGCAGAAATTGGCGATTTCAGAGATGCGTCGGATGTCTTTCAGAAGTTGGGCTTTGCCGTTTCCCTTCAGGTTCTCTTCGAGTTCGAATGAACGGTCGAAATGATCCTCGATGGCACGCTTGCCACGGCCTGTAATGATAATGATGTCCTCGATGCCCGAGGCGACCGCCTCCTCCACTGCATACTGGATCAGCGGCTTATCTACGAGGGGCAGCATTTCCTTGGGGGAGGCCTTGGTGGCCGGAAGGAAGCGGGTCCCAAGGCCGGCCGCCGGGATGATGACTTTTCGAATCGTCACGGGGGACATGGAGTGGATAGTATGGGATCGATTGGAGGAATGTCAAGAAAACGGCTGCCGATCGGTGAGGTCAATTCGGCAGTGCCGGAGCGGAGAAAACCTCTTTACATTGGAGCCGTTACCCCATATAATTCCTGAAATTTTTCAAAACCTTTCATTGGGGGACGGTTGTCGGTTCAACCGGTGGCCGGCGAGGTTCATGCGTCGCAGGTTCAGGCTTCGATGGGGCGTCTTGCCCGGCAGGTAATAGCGATGATGCCACGCGTTCATAATAAACGCACCGTTGGGGGAGGTTCTCTGACGGATTTCCGGCTTTCCGACTTGGTTGCCGCTGGTCGTGATCGGTTGCTCCGCATAGAAAGGTTACAGTGACCAATCGGGCTGGAAGATTGTCGATTGGTCTTGTGGCTGTGATGGCGGCCCTGTGGCTGTTGTTCCCCTCGACCCGCTCGTATGCGCAGGACAACGTACAGAAGATCAAGTCCCTCGAGGTGCGAGGCAACAAGCGCATTGAGGAACCGGCCATTCGCGGCCGGCTCACGCTGAAGGTCGGGGATCCCTACACGAGCGAATCGATCCGGACCCAAATCCGGGTGATCTATGAGATGGGGTTTTTCGAGGACGTGCAGATCGAGGCCGAGCGGGTAGCCGGCGGCGTGGCCGTGACGTTTGTGGTGCGGGAAAAACCGTTCATCACCGAGATCGTGTTCGATGGGAACGAGAATCTGAGCGACGACAAACTGCAGGAAAAGATGACCATCCGCAGCCAGTCTTTTCTGGATCAACCGCAGGCCAAAGAGAGCGCCGAGAAGATCCGCCTGGCTTACCAGGAGGATGGGTACTATGGCGCTCAGGTGATCCCGATCATTCAGACCCTGGAAGAGGATCGGAAGCGGCTCACGTTCTTTATCAAGGAGGGCGATCGGGCCAAGGTCAAAACGGTCATTTTCGACGGCATGAAGGCGGTCAGGAAAAAAGAGCTGTTCAAGATCATGGCCACCCGAGAGTGGATATTTCTGATCTCGAAATT
>SCVQ01000117.1 GCA_004296865.1 Nitrospirota bacterium | reverse complement strand
GGCCGCGTTTCTTAGCTTGTGACTGCCCCTTCCGATGCCGACGAGACGTGTCTGGCGTATTTGGCCATGACGCCCATGGTGTAGCGCGGGACCGGCGGTTTCCATTTGGAAAGCCGCGCTGCAATTTCTTTGGCCGTGAGTTCCACGTCCAGGCGGCGCTTGGCCACGTCGAAGACGATCATGTCGCCGTTCTTGAGCGCGGCGATCGGGCCTTTCTTCGCCGCTTCGGGGGCGACATGTCCGGCCATCAGTCCATGAGTTGCGCCTGAAAAACGTCCGTCAGTCAGGAGCGCGACGGAGTCCCCCAATCCCTCACCCACGATCGCGGCGGTCACGCCCAACATCTCACGCATCCCCGGTCCGCCTGATGGGCCTTCGTAACGGATCACCACGACATGGCCGGCTTTGATCTGTCCGGCCTTGACGGCGGCGAAGGCATCTTCCTCCCGGTCGAAGACCTTGGCCGGGCCTCTGAACTTCATCATCGAGTGCCCCGCGACTTTGACGACGCAGCCTTCCGGCGCAAGGTTGCCTTTCAGAATCACCATCCCGCCGGTGGCCTTGATGGGGTTGGAGAGAGGCCGCAGGACCTGCTGCCCCGGCGTCTCGGTTGCCCGTCGGGCTTCTTCGCCGATGGTTCTGCCGGTCACGGTCGGCTGCTCCGGATGCAAGATGCCGGCGTCCAATAGACGCTTGGCGACGAGCGTCGTCCCGCCGGCCGTATAGAGGTCCGCCGCCGTGAAACGGCCGCCCGGCTTGAGGTCGGCCAGCAGCGGCACCTTCCGGTTGATCTTGTCGAAGTCGTCGATGGTCAGCTTCACGCCCGCTTCCTTCGCGACGGCCAGCAGGTGGAGCACCGCGTTGGTGGAGCCGCCGGTCGTGGCCACGGCGGCAATGGCGTTCTCGATGGATTTGCGCGTGATGATCTTGCGCGGGCACAGGTCGTTTTTGAGCAGGTCCATGACCATCTGGCCGCAGCGGAAGGCCACGTCGTCCTTGTGGGAATCCATGGCCGGGACGCCGTTCATGCCCATGGGCGAGATGCCCAGGAACTCGAAGGCGATGGCCATCGTATTGGCGGTGAACTGGCCGCCGCAGGCGCCGGGGCCGGGGCAGGCGTGGTCTTCCAAGTCTTTCAACTCGGTGGAGGTCATCTTGCCGGCTGAATATTTCCCCACGGCTTCAAAGACATCCTGGATCGTCACGTCATGACCTTGGAAGGTGCCGGGCAGGATGGAGCCGCCGTAGAGCATGAGCGAGGGCACGTTCAGGCGCGCCAAGGCCATGACCGTGCCGGGGATGGTCTTGTCGCAGCCGGAGAGGGCGACGACGGCGTCGAACAGATGGCCGCGCGCGACCAGCTCGATTGAGTCGGCGATGACCTCGCGGCTGATCAGCGAGGCCTTCATGCCTTCTGTGCCCATCGAAATGCCGTCGGAAACGGCGATCGTGTTGTATTCGATTGGCGTGCCTCCGGCCGCGCGGATGCCGGCCTTCACGCGTTCGGACAACCGGCGCAGGTGGTAGTTGCAAGGCATGACCTCGATCCAGGTGTTGGCGACGCCTACCAGCGGCTTGGATAGGTCGTCGTCGGTGAAGCCCACGGCTTTGAGCATCGCGCGGGCCGGCGCGCGGCCCGGGCCGTCGAGCAAGTCATGGCTCTTGTGTCTGGGGTTGATCGGCATGGCGTCTCCTCTAGAGGTAATCGTATAAAAATCGACGGCTGGAACTTTCTCATAGGAGAGGGGGATCGGTCAATCGGGATCTCGCGGGGTCTTGGCGCGTTCGGCCAAGAAAGGACCGTTCAGTAGGGCTCCGGATCGCCGGCGTCGTCGTACCACTTTTCTTTATGGATCGGGCAGAGTCCCTTCTTGCTGATGAGCGCCGAGACCTCGCCGATCATGCCGCTGTTGCCGCAGAGGTAGACCGCCAGATTGGACACCGAGGAAACCCCTTCTTCGACCAGCTTGGTGACGCGGCCGGTGGCGCCGGACCAGCCGGCCTGTGGGCCCGGCTCAGGGCGGGAGAGGGTGGTGATGAAGCGGAAACGCGGATGGCGTTTGGCCAGGGCTTCGAACACGTCCTGATAATAGAGGTCCCGCTGGCTGCGCAGACCCCAGTAGAGCGTGGCGGAGCGGGAAAAGCCGTGCTCAAATAGGTGGTTGAGCATGGAGCGAAAGGGGGCGATGCCGGTGCCGGTTGCGACGAAGAGGAGATCGCGCGGGCCGTCGTCCTTCAGATAAAACGCGCCGGCCGGTCCCTTGAATCGGGTCTCGTCGCCTTCCTTCAAACTGAACAGATGGCTTGAACCAGGGCCGCCTGGAACCAGGTTGAGCAGGAGGCTGATTCTGTCCCGCCGGCTGGGCGGGGAGGCGATCGAATAGGGGCGGGCCACCGGCTTGTTGAATTTCTGGTGCAGGACTTCGAAGGAGACGAATTGTCCCGCCTTGAAGTGGATCTCCGGCGGGTCGATCAGTTGGAACCCGATCTCCCGTACGTCGTGGGTGAGGGTTCTGATCTGATCCACCCGAGCCCGGTAGAGTTGGAGCGACATACGTCGGGGCCTGTGCCGAGGCCGGCACGGGCCGATCCCGCAATCAGGATCGATCCGTGCCGACTACAGGCTTAGTCTTTCTTGCCCTTGCCCTTCCCTTTGCCCTTCTGTTCCTTTTTCTCCGCGCCCTTCTCTTCCGTGTCGATCACCACGCCGCTGTCCGCGTCCACATGGACTTCCGTCACCTTGTCATCGGCGCCGACGATCTCCACTTCCCAGACCGCCTTGTCGTGCTTGCGCTCTAACTCGGCCTCGATGACCTTCCCCGCCACCTTTTCCGTGGCGGTCTTGATCGCTTGCTCGACCGTGACCTTGGCGGTCTTGGACATTTCCACCGCTTCCTTGACCTCATTCTTTTCCTTCTTGTCCTTGTTGTCGCTCCAGGCCGGTCCGCTCAACACGAAC
>SCVQ01000116.1 GCA_004296865.1 Nitrospirota bacterium | reverse complement strand
GATCAGCTCCAGATGCGGGATTGTCCGCAAGGCCTTGAGGATGCGTTCCATCAAGTGATCGGGCAGGAGCAGCGGGTCTCCGCCGGAGAGGATGACGTCGCGCACCTCGGTGTGTTCACGCAGGTAGGCGATGGCGCGGTCCAACTCGCCCTTCTTCAAAAAACCTGGTTTGCCCACGAGGCGTTTGCGCGTGCAAAACCGGCAGTAGATCGGGCACTGGTTGGTCACCATGAGCAGGGCCCGATCGGGATAGCGATGCACCAGGTGGGGCACCGGGCTCATCGTGTCTTCCTCGAGCGGGTCGTCGGGCGCGTCGAAGTCGGCCATTTCGAGCGGATCGGGAACCACCTGCTTCCAGATCGCGTCGCCCTTCTTCTTGATCGTGGCCAGCACCGTCGGCGTGATCCGCATGGGGTAGTCGCCGACGATGGCGTCGATCTCTTGCGGGTCGACGTCCAAATGCGCGGCCAGATCCTTCGGGTTCACGATACTCTGCGCGAGTATCCGTCTCCATTCCTCCACGTACGACCCCTTTGCTGTGGTCCGCGATTCGCTATCCGCCGTTCGCGCGATCGGTCATCCGCGATTCACTGTGTGCTGTACTGTGTAGCCAGGTGCGTTAAGATGTCCTGCGTTTCGGTCAACACCGTGTCGCCGTCCTTGAGCACCGGGACGTAATACTGTCCCGATATTGCATGGACTTCTATCCGCATCGGTCGAGCGTCGGGCACCACCACATCCTCGTAGGGCAACGCCAGTTCCGCGAGTTTCTCGCGAACGACGGCGCATTCGTGGCACCAGGACACATGATAGAGGGTCAAAGACATAAGCCCTCGTCATGCGTAATGAGTGATGGGTGATGAGGGTAGAAAAACGTCATCGGTTCAAACTCATTACGCTTCACTCATAACCCATCACTGGCGGGCACCGCGCAAGGGACCATGATGGCGTCCCTCATTCCGTGGATGACTTTCTTGTCCAGCGGGCAAACGGTGGCCAGGATGCCGCCCAACTCGGCACGGTTGCCGACGACAAAATAATAGGGAGAGAGCCTCGCGCGTCCGGCCATGGGGACGACGTCGCCGTGGTTCCGGTCCTCATAGGTCAGGTGAAATTGCCGGCCTTTGTGGAATTCCTGCAAGACATAAGGCGTCGTGGCAAAGGAGGCCAGGGCCTGGTCCAGCACCGCGGCCCATTCCGATTGAGGCAAGTCGTGGCCGACCGACACGCCGCGGCTTCCCCAGGCCAGTTCGGAGAAGCCGGAAGGTTTCACGACGAAGCGCCTGCCCTTCTGCGAGGCCGAGGCCAGGTCGCGCCAATCCCCCACGGCTTTCCCCCCGACGCGCAGTTCGGGAATCACGGCGGCGGGCGGTACGGGACTGGGATCCAGCGTCCATGTCCGCGGCATCAAGCCGGCCAGGAGGCCGAAGGTGTCTTCGCCCAGTTCCTCCCGCCAGAAGGGGGCGAGGCTCGGATGGTGCAGCAAGGCGAAAGCCAGCTTTTCTTCCAGCACCGGTTTGAACGGCGGGGTGACGGCGACGCGACCCTGCTTAGCGCTGTAGAGGATCAATTCGGCTTTGGGGACATTAGGCAAGTCGAACAATTCAAAGAAGCGATAGAGCAGGGC
>SCVQ01000115.1 GCA_004296865.1 Nitrospirota bacterium | reverse complement strand
TCGGGAAAGTCCACACCTTCCGCTTCGACGGCAGGGCTTAGCATTGCGGCGTCGGATGCCGTGGGGGACACGTTGAAGGCCTGTCTGGCCAGAATTCCCAAGGACTCCAGTGCCGGTCAGCGCATGATCGCCGAACAAGGCTGTGGGCGGGACGAGGGGACCCGGAAATTGATCCAATCCGTGCCAGGTCACTGAGCGCATTCTGGGCGCAACGGAGTCGGGGGGCGCAACGCAGGACGGGACCAAGGTTCCGAGTTCCGGATCGGCTCAGTCAAGAACGTTGCACGCCGAGTTTCTCGACGCAGTCGCGCGGTTCACGAAGTTGTTCCGTTGAAGGGAGGCACCATCATGGTAAACGAAGGAAAACCTGCAGGGGTGGTTCCTGTGAAAAATTGGCTGAGAATTCCTGACGGGACAAAGGTCAGGTGCCGAGTGGAAGGGTATGAAGGGGCCATTGATGGCCTGACGGCGATCGTCCAGGGGACGAGCCTGAATCCTGATGGGAAGACGCAGTACCGTGTCAATGTCGGCGAGCCGAACCGGAAGCTGGCCGCCGAGCAGGATCTTCTGATTGTTGCGGATCGCGACGGGCTGGTCATCGTACACAAGGCGAAGATCGAGTACCGCCGCTATGTAACCGAGCGGCTCCACGGCATGTTTACGGAAGACAGATTTGTTGCGCCTCTGTGATCGTTCACGGGACGCGGGGCGCCGATACAGCCAGGAGGTCGAGATGGATGAAGAGCGCCGATCATCCGAGACCGGCGGCCTCTGTGGAGAACGCGTACAGGCTGGCCCAGCAAGAGTCGCCTAAAGCTGCCTAGGGAGCGAAGTGCCTCGGGCAGGCTTCAGGAGCCAAGGCCGGGGACGACCTGCTAGCGCGCCCTGGGGCGGTGGCAGGTCGAGTTGTGCTGCAGGCGAACGGCGAGAAACGCAGTCGCCGTCAGATCGAGCTTTCCACAATTTCAACAATCTGTTTCAGTGCCTGGTCGAGCGTGTCGCAGTGCTTCAACTGGTCGCGGCCCCATGTCAGGGGACCGCCTCAATGAACATCACGGAACATCACGCGCCCCAACCTGCGATCGCCGCCCCAAATCCCTTCTGCCACGTGGTCTTGTGAGGGACCTCGCATTCTTGGGGAGAGCTCTTAGGTTCTCCGATCTAGCAACCGATAAGAATGAAGAGGGCATAGCGAACCACCAGACGCCACGCCTCACGACAGGATGGGCAGGCCATGGAATTCTTTCATAAACCGGTTCTGGATGCGTTCCTGGAATGTCGGACCGGCATTCTGGTGACCCCGACGGGGACGATACGTCTGACCGAAGATCACACGCAGGAAGCGGTCTGGTTTTTTACCCAGCCGGTACTCTTGCTGGAGCTTCGGCCGCCGGACGAGCAGGCGAACTAAGGTGAGTGCCGGCTTCCCGTCCCTTCAGTCTTCCGCACCAGTGCAGCGAGGCCGCAGTTCCGGTCGTCGCGGATCGGGGGCGAGCGGCTCGGTCCGCAGTTGCATTCCTCGGCAGGATTCTCCTACCATGGGCCCTGTTCCGGAGGGGACCGTGTCTCAGCCCATCACCAACGAAGACGTCAAACATCTCATTCACGAATGGGGCCGTTTGCACAACGACCACGCGTCTTTGTCGGCCTTCCTCCCGATCATTGCCGAGGAGGGGTTTGAAATTCGGTTCGGCGACGTTGTGTTGAAGGGCTATGCCGGGCTGGAGGAGCATCAGGAGATCAAACGGCAATTCTTCGACGAGTCACACATCTATAATTCGATCGATGTGAAGGTATCGGACGGTCAGGCGGAAGCCAAATCCGTGGTGCAATGGGAAGCCAGCGTCCGGGACGCCTCCGCCCCGCGGAGCACGCGCATCAAGGCCGTGATCCATCACTCCTGGCTGATCGCGCGTTCGTCCAAGACCGGCAAGCCGGTGATCGTGCAGCACGTCGTGGACTCCTTTAAATACCTGCCCGGCTTCGAGCCTCCTGCTCCCGCGAAACCCGCGCCCCATCTCGACCTTCCGAAGTAAACAGACGCTATCGTTGTTGTGCGCGGAGGGCAATCCCGTAACGGGGCGGGGCAATCGCTTCGCTTCGGCAACGCGGGCAGCGGCTGGGTGTCGTCAGGCGGGTGCGTGAGCGAAAGCGGTAGCCGCAGTCACGACATTCGGAAGGATCCAGGATAAACCGTCTCGTCCGGTCGTGCATCACGGACCGGACGATGTGGGCCAGGTGATCTTCGACCTGCCGTTCTGGAATCTCGACGAG
>SCVQ01000114.1 GCA_004296865.1 Nitrospirota bacterium | reverse complement strand
GCTCTTCCGATCTCCGCTCCTTCTCGGACTTCTGCCGCCGCATCGATCCGCACAAGGTCAACAAACGCGTTCTGGAAGGGCTGATCAAGGCCGGTGCCTTCGACAGCACCGGCGCCCGCCGCGCCCAACTCATGGCCGTCTTGGACCACGCCATGGAAGAAGCGACCGCGGCCCAGCGGGAACGTGCGCACGGTCAGACCAACATCTTCGGTGCGACGGAAGGGGAAGACGGCGAAGGGGCCGCCGGAGGCATCCTGATCGACCCCCCCCTGCCCGACATCCCGGAATGGGACCAAGGCCAGATGCTGAAGTACGAACGGGAACTCACCGGGTTCTACATCACCGCGCACCCGCTTGCCCGCTTTGCCTCCGCCATCCAAAAATTCTCCACCACCACTTCGGCGCACCTCTCCGAAATCGGCGACGGCAAAGAGGTGAAGCTCTGCGGCATCGTCGCCACGGTCAAAACGATGACCACGAAGAAGGGCGACCGCATGGCCTACGTACAACTGGAAGACCAGCACGGCCTGGTGGAATTCATTGCCTTTCCCGATCTCTACCGCACCGCCGGCGCCCTCCTCACCCCCGACAGCGTGATCCAGCTCACCGGAACCGTGGATCGCGCCGAGAAAGGCACGAGACTGAAGGGCACCCGTGTGGAACCCCTCGCTGAGCTCCAGGCCCACTCCGTTTCCAAGGTCAACCTGCGCGTCGGCGACACGCCGGAGACCCACGCGCGCATGGGACGGCTGCACGAGGTGCTCCGCCGGCATCCGGGACCGACGGGGATCTACTTCACCTTCTGCCTCACCGCCGGCCTGGAGGCCGACACGGCCCCGCTCCCCGCTCTCACCGTGCTGCCGAGCGAGCTGTTCGTGGCGGAAGTAGAAGAAGTGCTTGGCAAGGGTGCCGTCGCCTTGCTATAAGAATTGAGGATAGCGCGAGGGACGATGAAAGATTACCTGGATTTTGAAAAGCCGATCCGCGAGATCGAAGACCGCATTGAAAAACTGGCGGGCTCCGGGTCTTCCCGTTCCTCAGTGCAGGACGAGATTCGCAAGCTCAAAACCCGCTTGGCTCAAGTGGAAACCGATCTCTACGCGAAGCTGACGCCCTGGCAGCGGACCCAGATCGCCAGACATGTCCAACGGCCGTCGGTGCTGGACTATGTCCAGGCCTTCTGTCGCGATTTCGTCGAATTGCACGGCGACCGGGCCTTTGCCGATGATCGCGCCATCGTGGGGGGGTTCGCTCGGCTCAACGACCGGTCGGTCCTGGTGCTCGGCCACCAGAAAGGCAAGACGCTCAAGGAACGGGTGCAGCGGAATTTCGGAATGCCCAACCCGGAAGGCTACCGGAAGGCGTTGCGCCTGATGCGGCTGGCCGAAAAGTTCAAGCGCCCGATTCTGACGTTCATCGACACGCCGGGCGCCTATCCCGGCATCGGCGCCGAGGAACGCGGACAAGCCGAGGCCATCGCCCGCAACCTCCTCGTCATGTCGCAGTTGACGGTGCCCATCATTTCCGTGGTGATCGGGGAAGGCGGCAGCGGGGGCGCCCTCGCCTTGGGGGTCGCCAACCGGGTACTCATGCTGGAGCACGCGATCTACTCGGTCATCTCACCCGAAGGCTGCGCCGCGATTTTATGGGATGATCCCGCCAAGGCGCCCGATGCAGCGGCGGCGTTGAAGATGACGGCGAACGATCTGCTGGAACTGGGCGTGATCGACGAGATCATTCCGGAGCCGGTGGGCGGCGCTCACCGGGACCCGCACGTCATGGCCGAGCGCCTGGCCAAGGCCCTCTCCTCTCACCTCACCCAGCTCGAAGAACTGTCGGAGCAAGCGCTCGTGGACACGCGCAACGAAAAGTACCGTAAGATGGGGGTCATCGCCGAACCCGCCCCACCCGCCTCCTGACCCTCCTTCCGCCCCCGAACGGCCGTGCAGAGCAGCGCCCCCACCGTTAGCGGGAGACGGATACACCGTGCGACGCGACGGGGACAGGGGCGCCCAGCAGCCGTTCGATGGCATGGAGCTGGCCCCTCTCTTCGGGAGTGACGAAACTGGAGGCCCGGCCCGTGGCCTGCATCCGTGCCGTCCGGCCGATGCGATGGACATAGTCTTCCGGGCTGCTCGGCAGATCGTAGTTGATCACATGCGCGATGTCGTTCACGTGGATGCCCCGCGCCATGATATCCGTCGCCACCAACACCTGATACCGCCCGCGCTTGAATCCTTCGAGCGCTTCCCGCCGCTGCCCCATCGTCCGATCCCCGTGCAGCACCCCCACTTTCAGACCATCGTCTTGCAGGAGTTTGCCCAACCGGTCCGCGCGAGACTTGGTCCGCGTAAAAACCAGCGTGGGGCCCGCTTCTTGTTTGAGCAACTTGAGCAGCAAGATGGTTTTCTGCTCGCGGCTGGTGTGGAACAGATGCTGTTCGGCGCGGGCCGACACCGTCCCGACGGGAACGATTTCGATCCGCACCGGGTGTTTGAGGCAGACCTTCGCCAGCGACGCGACGTCGCTTGGCATGGTGGCGGAAAACACCATGGTCTGGCGCTCTTCCGGCAAGGCATCCAGAATCTGGTTGATTTGCGGCGCAAACCCCATGTCCAGGAGCCGATCCGCCTCATCCAGCACGAAAAACTCCATGGCCAGCAAATTGATCGTCCCTCTCCACATATGATCCAGCACGCGGCCCGGCGTGGCGACCAGCACATCCGGATGCTGTCGCAGCGCACGCTCCTGCTGCGCCATGTCGGCGCCCCCCACGATGAGGGTGCCTTCCACGGATCGCTGGCGGCCGAGCAGCTCGATGGTCTTTTGGATCTGCGCGGCCAGTTCACGGGTCGGAGCCAGAATCAACGCGCGCGTGCCCTGCCCTCCGGCCAATCGCTCGACCAAAGGGATGACGAAGGCGGCGGTCTTGCCGGTGCCGGTCTGCGCGCAACCGATGATGTCCCGCCCCTCGAGGGCCGGCGGAAGCGCCTTGCGCTGAATGGGAGTCGGCTCGCCGTATCCCGCCTTGGCCAAATCGCGGAGCATGGCCGCGGACAGACCAAAGCCTTCAAATGACGTTGCAGTTGTCGTTGTCACAGTTCTATCCTTTGAGTTTGGGGCAGCCGAGAATCGGAACAGGGCAGCAAGCGGAAAGTTCCCGAAGGAGAGCGGCTCGGACAGGTCACTTCAGCTAGATGCAATCTCAAGCATACCCAATGACGGTCCGGCATCTGGTGGTACGCCCCTGCGTACCTGATCGCGCCGCCACGGACCGCATAAGGCGACGCCTGGTTGTCACTGTATCGCAAAAACCCTTAATAGTCAAGCGGGCGTCATGGATTTTGCCACATCGCGCCGTCCATCGTCGGATGGACCTGGTGGGTCAGCTTGATCGTATCCCCGTCCTTGACCGTGGAGTCCAGCGCCCCCACCTTCCTATTGATCGTGATCAGCAGTTCGCCTTTGCTGAGAAACGGCAGCAGGGCCGCCAACTTGTCCTGGTTGGCTTCCAAGAGCCGCTTGACGGTCGTCGGCCCGACGACCTCGCACTGCACCTCGCTGTCTTCCACCGCTTGACGCAACATTTCCCCGAATACCAACACTGTGACCATCATGCCCCTCTCTACGGCTCGCCTTCGGACTCCTGCGACCTGTGCCTTCGTCGAATGATGCCCACGCTTCTCACCAGCCCACGGATCCCCTACCCGCCATCTGTTTGCTTGTGACAATGCAAACAATCCTGCCGTTTTGGATGCCGCTCGGTCAAGGGGCGACTCTGTCCGGCCGCATGACAGGTCGAGCAGATCTTTTCCGACGAGACCAACCGATGTTCCGGGCTGTCCGGAATCGGAGGATTGCGGTCCCTCGGCGAGGGCAACAGCGATACCAGCACGATGACCGCGGTCACGGCAAGGAGAAACGCCCAATCAGCCCGCCTCATCCTCATGGCTGCACCGGTGAGTGGCCCGAGGGATGAGGCATCGTTTGGTAAGCTTCGTGGAGCAACTCCGCCACGTGCTTCACCCGAGCCTGTCCTCGCAAGCCGTTTTGGAGCTGGATCATACAGGCCGGACAGCTTGTCGCCACCACTGTCGCCCCGCTCTCGCGAATGGCCCGTTCCTTGCGCCTGAAAATCTTCTGCGATGTCTCATAGTCCTTGAGAAGATAGGTGCCGGCGCCGCCTGCGCAACGATCCGCATCCTGCATCTCGACCAACTCGACCCCTGGGAGCCCGGCCAACACTTGGCGTGGCTGTTTGGTCACACCCGCAGCCCTCAAGTGACAGGAGGAATGGTACGTGACGGTCTGCGTCGGCCGGCCCTCGTCCGGCTCAAAGACAGGACCTGTTTTCGACTCTGCGACGAATTCAGCGATGTGCTTCACCTTGGCGGCCAACTGCTCGGCCGCCACTCGCTCAGGCCCCGCTTCAAAGAGCTGCGGATAATCCTTGAGCATCAACGTACAAGAGGCGCAACCGGTGACCACCGTCTCATAGGACATCAGGGAAGCCAGGTTGAACCGCGCGCCCTCACGGGCCAGGCCGACATGGCCATAGGTTTGGATCGGCGTTCCGGAACAGCGTTGCGGCGGCAACGCCGGCTCGACCCCATGCCGGCGCAGGACGGCAATCACCGCATCGCCCACCCCATCGTCCAAATAGTTCGCAGCACAGCCGTGGAAGTAGGCCACCCTACGCCGCGTACCGTCCGTTGCGTCCCGGGTCAATGCCGGATAGCGGTCCCGCAGATGGCGCGGGGCCAATCGCGGGAGCAGCAAGTCGCGCGGGATACGGGCCGTGTCGGCAATGCGCCGCATGAAAGGCCTCGTGAGCCATTCCAGCCAGGCCCGGACCACCGGACGATCCCAAAGCCCCTGCGTCAGCGCCGCGGCTCTGAGCAAGGGCTCAAACAATCGCGGCCGCGCATGGAGCGCAAAGAACAGCCCCGCCGCACGGTTCGGTTGCTCGGCGCGGCGCTTGAGGATCAGGTCCGACACATCCACCCCGGCTGGACAAACGGTGCGGCACGACTTGCAATTCAGGCAGGCCTCCACCACCCGCTTGGAATTCAGATAACTGTACTCCTTCGCCGTGACGATCTCGAACCAGCCTCGGGAACTCATGTCCTCGGACTGGAAGACATCGTAGACAGGACACACCGAGTTACACTTGGCGCAGGTCGCACAAGGCTTGGACAGCCTGGTGTAATCGATGTGCTCGGTGAAGGGCGCGTCGCTGATCTTGACCCCAGGGTTTAAGACTCCCTGGGGGTCCAGGCTCCGCTTGACCTGCACGAACAGGCCGTAGAGATCTTCCCCGAACATGCGCCGGACGAACTCGGCACGCACCCGCCCATCTCCGTGTTCCCCGCAAATCGAGCCGCCAAACCGGTCGAGGACGGTCTGGTGGATTTCCCGATATCCCTCGACCATCCGGGCAAAGTCGTCCTTATCGTTGACGTCCAGCAGGGGGACGATGTGCGCGTTTCCGTTTCCGATATGGCCGAAGATCGCCACCGGGACCTGCTGCCCGTTGAAAAATCCTTCCAGGTAGCGGATCAACTCGCCGATTCGCTCGGCCGGCACCACGACATCGTCGACGTAATTGATCGGCTTTTTCTTGGAATCATAGCGATAGAGCGTGGGATAGAGCGCTTTGCGCGCCTTCCACAACTGATCCCGCTGCTCTTGCTCATAGGCGATCACAGGATCGGTGGAAAGCCGATACCGTCGGCAGACGGATGCCAGGCGGTCCGTCTGGGCTCTGAGGCCGCGCAGCCCTTCGTCGTCGAACTCGGCCAGGAGCGTGGCCGCCGCATCGGCTGGAATGCCGTGCTTGTCCCGCCCGATCAGATTCAGGGTATTGCGATCCATCACCTCCAACGCGCTCGGCGACAAGGCCAACAGATGAGGCACCGCATCGCCGACTTCCTCCAGCGAGCGAAAATGAATCAGCGCCGTCGCGCTGACTTTCGGACGATCCACCAAGCGAAGGGTCGCTTCGCTCATGATGCCCAGTGTCCCCTCGCTGCCGACGAAGAGCTTGGGCAGGTCGAGCAGGCCTTGGTCGAGGCCGTCGACCAAGCCAAACAAGTTATAGCCACAACTGCTCTTGCTCACGGTCGGACGCTTTTCCCGGATGGTGGCGCGATGGGCCTGAACAAGATCCAGGACCTGCCGAATCGACGGATGCGAGGCCAGCACGTCGGCTGTTGCGGAATCGGACAGGCTGCAGGGGCGGGCCTCCAGCCATCCGGACGGCGAGAGACAGACCCGCAAAGCCCGCACATTGTCCTTGACCGAACCATAGCGCA
>SCVQ01000113.1 GCA_004296865.1 Nitrospirota bacterium | reverse complement strand
CGATCGGCCGGGCCGCTTGGCTCCGTCCGTTCTGCCGGCGGAGTCCACTCATCCGCCCGTCCCACACCCAGCCCTTTTTCCGTATCGATCTCGACGTACTGAACGCCGCAGGTCTTGAGCTTCTCAATCTGAGCGTCCTTGGTCAACAACATGCGGTGCCGTAAAAACGGCGTTTTCAACCAGGACTTATCCAACCCTACGAGGTACATGCCGACAGTGAGGTCTTTGAGCGGAATGCGTTTGTGCATCATTACCACCGAGTTGAAGTCAGTCGTTGGAGGGCAGGCACAGGCTCATGCGTGCGGCCGGCACCTGCCTGTCGGCGATCGTTGCTGTCAAGTATCCGCTATACGGCAGATGACGCAAGCGACGGACTCCTCTCCGATCTTATCGGCATAGCCGGCTCTTTCTTGAGCCATCCCTCAAGTCGCGCCCAGGCATGAGGGCGAGGGACAGTGCAGAGGAAGACGGAAGGTGGCTAGGTCTGGCACACCTCAAGGGGGAGCGGTTCGTTGGACGGCAAGGACGGCGGATCATCCCGAAAGAGCGGATATCGGGTCGTCAGCACGTCACGAAGGATGATCTGCTTGGCGAGGCGGGTGCGCCGGTTCACGACGACCGGTCCCTGGAGATTGGCCGTGATGCTGCGGGGGTCCGAAGAGGGGACCGTCAATATCACGCACACGGTCAGGTCGTCGCCCTCCGCCATGCGCAGTTCAGCCCTTTCGTCCGGCTCGAGCACAACCCTGTAGTCGGGCTTGAAGAGGGCGGGGTCCATGATCACGAAGGCCAGGCTCCCATCATCGACCGACTGCAGCCACTTGAACGGCACTTCGCGGTCATGGTCCAGAATCACGTACCGGGTTGCGCTCGGGAACCCGATGATGCCCGACGTAAAGATCAGCATCGCCTCATCTCTGAACTCAATCTCTCCAAACCGACTGGTCGTGACTTTCATCTTCTTTCCTCTTCCCTCTAGCGTGAGGGCGATCCGATCTGCCCCAGCGCCTCGACCGGAATCGTCCCGGTGGAGGCCGCCTTCTTGTTCTCCTCCAGAATCTTGGCGTAGATCTCGTCGCGATGGATCTGGATGGTATGCGGGGCATCGATCCCCAGTCTCACCTGCCCGCCTTTCACATCCAGCACGACCACCCGGATGTACCGGTCGATCGTGATGCCTTCCCCCAACTTTCGCGTCAATACCAGCATGGTCGCCCTCCCTGGCTTCCCGCCTTTCGCTCTATCGTTCCCCCGGCCGTAAAACTTGAGCCTCGTCGCCCGTTATTTGAGAAACTTGAGAAGAGACATGTCGAATATCTGATTCGCCGTCTGCATGGTGGCCTGCAAAGCCTGCTGCTGCATGGTCATTTCTGAAATGGCCGTGATCAGGTCCGTATCCTCGTTTTCCGACAAGGCCTTCGTGACCAGGTCCTTGAATTGGCCTAAGCTGTCGCTGGTCGCGCTCAGTTGATTCGAGAGCGCACCGATTTCCCCCTGCGCATTCGACACCTGGGCGCTCGAACTGTCGACGCCGCTATTGCCTTGCTCGATCCCGCCGCCGTAGTTCCCGTTCAGCGCCGACACCAGATTTTTTATCGACGCAAAGATGTTAATCGTGGCGCCGGTGAACACCTGATCGCCGGGCAGGTTGGTCTTCACCGTCTGCCCGTTACCGACTTCTATTGCCTGCAGCCCCGAATTGCCTTGATATTGCACCCCGGTCTGGACCCGGAATAGATCGCCGCTCGCCGGCGCCGCAGTCCCGTCTCGGAGCGAAAACTGCAAGCCGTTTACGGCGAGCACGCTGCCTGAGACGTAACTCTGATTCGACAGCACTTTTTTCTGCGTTTGCGCAACGGCGAACACATCCCCGTTGCGTGGCCCCGTCGCTCCGTCTTGCAAGACGACCCTGAGCCCCTCGAAGTCGATGTTCGCACCGGACTGATACGTCGTGTTGCCTGAATCGCTGTTGAGCGTAGTGGCAGACGCCCCCACGGTCTCCGTCACGGTGACGGGGGTCGAGCCCAGGATCTGGGCGGCTGTAGAGCGAATGTCGCCGAATTTCAGGATGAGGCTGTTGGCATTGAGCGCCGGATCATTGATCGTGAAACGACGGGACGTCACGGACCCGTAGGCCACCGTGTAGGCCACCGTATTGGCTCCGTTGCGGCTGGCGTTCAATTTTGACGCAAGTTCCGTCGCTAACTGCGCCCCTGTGTAACTGCCGGTCGCCAACGTAATCGTCGTGTCGGCACCGGCTCCGGCCGCCGTATCGTTGACGATCAACGTGTTATTGGACGAGGTAATATTGAAGATATTGGTCGCGAGAGTCGTGTCGTATACGTTCGATTGTTTGGACACCCCGGCCAATCCGGTCGTGTCCACATCGCTTGTCGCCGTACCACCGGCTGCAATCCCGGCTTGATCGGTCCCGGTCGAACCCAAGAGCGACTTGGCCGTCGAAGCCGCGTTGGAGTACTGAAGGCTGAGGCTTGTCCCGTTGGCCACATCGTTCGTGATACTGAATTTGCCGGTCGTGTCGTTGAAGCTGACCGTATACGTCTTGCCTCCGCTCACCGCCTCCATAGCCGCCTTGATCTGGACAGCCAATTGGGACCCGGTATAGGCCCCGGCGGCCAGCGTGGCCGTCACCGCGCCGGTACCCGGATCGAAGCGAATCCCGTCATTGGTCCCGGTCGTCACGGTATAGACGTTTTTGAAATTCACGTTGTAATTGTCCAGCGTCACCTTGCTGGGGTCCGCAACGCCGCTGTCACCTTTCACGGCGCCGCCGGTATTGGCCGCATTCGCTGTGACCGTGACCGGCGTGGAGGCGTTAAAGACGTCAAAGGTCGTCGCCGCGCTGAACTTGACCAGGTAGTCATCGAGGGTGACCGTGTTCGGATCAGATACGTTCCCTTGCGTAATCAGGGCGCTGCCGGCATTCCTTGCATCGGCACTGGTCGCTGCTTGAAGGGCAAAGGGCGCCTCACCGCTCGTCGTGCTGCCGCCGTTGAATCCGAGGGCGTTCAAACTGGTGCCGCCGGTGACCGAGACCGTGGAGGCTGCACCGGACGCATTGGACGTAATGACGAGATGATCCGTGTCATAGGTCACGGTGACGCTCTTGCCGGACGCCGTTAAGGTTGCATCGGCATTGATCTTGGTCTGTACCTGAGTGGCCAAGGCCGAACCGGTGCTGTAGGTGCCGGCCGTGAGGGTAATGGTCCCGGACGTGCTTCCATCCACGTTGACGATGAGCGTATCGTTGGAGCCGCCCGTGATGGTCGTCGGAGGCGTGATCGCCACCCCGGTGGCTCTTCCGCGCGTACTGGTTCCCGTAAACAGCGCCTGCCCGTTGACTTGAGTGTTGGCCATCTGCCGCAGCTGTGCGAATATCTGCCGTAGCTCAAGAGCTCCGGCCTGGCGTTGGGCCAGGCCGTTGACATCGTTCCTCATTTGGGCGGCCAGTTCCTTGACCCGCCCCAATGAGGTCATCACGCTGCCGAGGGTCTGGTCTGCCGTGTCCAGGCGCGTGGTGCCGAAATTGATGTTGCGAAGCCGCTGGTCCGTTGCGGCCAGGCTTGCCTTGTCCGTCACGATCTGCCCGAACGGAATCGGATCGTCGGAGGGACGCGTGACTCGTTTTTGCGAAGAAATTTGGTCCTGCGTGACAAGGGACTTTTCACGCAGCCGCTGCATATTGCCCAAGACAATCCCGAAGATCTGCTGTTCCGTGACGCGCATCATCCCCTCACTTCTTAAACCCCATAAAGGTCTGCAACATTTCGTCCGTCAGCGTGACGAGCCGCGAGGCCGCTTCAAAGCTCCGTTGGTATTTCATTAAGTTCACCAGCTCCTCATCCATCGATACCCCGGACACCTCAGACCGGAACACTTGCAACTGGTCGTGCAGAGCTTGCTGGGCCTTGAGGTCCCTGTCGGCCCCATTGGCAGAGACCCCCAGCGAAGTCGCCGTGGCGCTGTAGGCCCCGGTGAACGTGGTATTGCCAAGCCCAACCAGACTCTTGCTCTGCAATGCGACCAAGGCCAAGGCATTGGTATTGTCCGACGGGAGACCAGCTTGCGAAGCGGAAGCCGCCACTTTGTCCGTATTGGTCAGTGCGACCGCCATGGCCTGCGCCGAATTGTTATAGGCATTGACCTTGAGCTTATCGCCGGCCGTCGGCGTCCCATTTACCGTGACCTGGACCCCGTCCAAGATGAAGGTCTGCGGCGAGGTGAAAGTGCCGCTGGTGGCGGTGGCGGTCCCTGCCGAAAGCCCCAGCGAGGCGCGCGCGTCGCTGCCGGCACCGGGGGCGGCAAAGGTCACGGCTGAGGTGGTAGCCGTCGAGTTGGACGTCACGATCAATTTGCTGTTGGTCGGGTCGAACGTGACCGCCACGGTCTTGCCTGCCGCGACCAGCGTGGCATCCGCATTGATCCTCGTCTGCAACTCGGTGGCGAGTTGGGCGCCCGTATACGTGCCGGGAGTCAGCGTCAAGTCGCCCGATGTGGTGCCGTCTACAACCGCCTTGAGTTTGTCCGCCGTCGCTGCAACCACCGTCAGCGGCACCGTAATGGCCGTTCCCACGTAATTGCCCTTGACGTTGACGCCGCTCGTCGCATCCACCAGGGTATAGGCTGACCCAGCTGAAAATTGGACTTCGTAGTCGTGCATGGTCAGGAGGCGGGGGGCGGCGATGGCCGAGGCAGAGACAGAGGTCGTGCCGGCATTTGTACTGGGAATCGTCGCGCTGACCGTGAGGGGTGAAAAAAAATCCTGGCCGGTCGAGCCATCCAAGCCGTAGCCCTGGCGATGCTGTTGGTTCACCTCGGTCACCAGCCCTGCGGCCAGCTTGTCCAGCGCTTTTAATTGGTCCGGGATGACGGTGTCCCTGGCATCCAGCAAGCCCTTGAGCTTGCCGCTCGTAATAAGAGAGGAAATATT
>SCVQ01000011.1 GCA_004296865.1 Nitrospirota bacterium | reverse complement strand
GCCGAGGCCGTCGTCAAGAAAGAGGATGCGGTCAGCGAATTCGAGCGGAAGGCGATGGCTCGTCTCGGCGGTAGCATCGCCTTCGTGATGAAGGGCAAGAACGTGGTGTGGAACGGCGCCGTGCCGAAGGACGGAGCCGACCAATCATGAAGAGTCTCCTCAGCCGGGCCGAATTGGATCTGGTCGCGCAGGCGACGTTTAAGAAAACTGCCGACATCGGCTTCAAGCATGCACAGGAAAATGTCTCCTACATGACCCGATCGATCCTGGATGTCCCCCTGCCGGATCCGTCGAAGGGCCGGTCCGCCATCGCCATGTCGGCCGGGCCCAGTCTGCACCGGCGTCGGACGATCGAGCGCATCCGGGATCGCGCGTTCAAGGGCGCCATCGTCGCGGCGGACGGCGCGTTGGGACATTGTCTGCGCAACGGGGTCATTCCGGATTATGTGGTGACGGTCGATCCCCATCCCTATTGGATCATCCGGTGGTTCGGCGATCCGGACCTGAAGAACCGCCCGGAGGACGATTACTTTCGCCGCCAGGATTTGGACCCGGCGCTCAACAGCCGCGAGCAGGAGCGGAACGAGGAATTGATTGCGCTGGTGAACGAGCACGGTCCGAAGATCAAGGTCATCATCGCCACTTGCGTGGCGCCCAACGTGACGCGGCGCTGCCTGCAGGCGGGGATGCCGCTCTATTGGTGGAACCCGATCTGCGACGACGTCGACGAGCCCGACGGCCATACGCGTCGCCTCCACGACATGACCAAGATGCCCTGCATGGTTACCGGCGGGAATTGCGGGGCTTCCGCCTGGATCTTCGCAAAAGCGATTTTGGAGCGCGACCCCGTGGCCATGGTGGGGATGGATCTCGGCTATGCGCCGGGGACGCCATTGAAAAAGACTCAATACTACCACGAACTCGTCAAATTTTATCCCGAAGACCGGCTGGAGCAGGCCTACATCATGATGCACAACCCGCATCTGAACGAGACCTGGTTCACCGATCCGACCTATTACTGGTACCGGCAGTGTTTTCTCGACGTGGTGAAGCAGTCGGGCTGGACGGCCCACAACTGCACGGAAGGCGGCACGTTGTTCGGTGAGGGGATCGAGTGCCTGGGACTCGATGAGTTTATCTCGGCAACACAGAAAAGTTGTCAGCTATCAGCCGTCGGCAGTCAGCCTTAGCTGAAAGCTGAAAACTGATAGCCGAATGTTAAGGAGAACGTCATGGCCAAGGTGTTGATCGTCAATCCTGTCATTCGAGCGGAAGATGATCCCCGCCACGTGCCTTACGGCCTGGCCTTGATCGCCGCCGTCGCCATGCGCGAGGGGCACCAGATCCAAGTGTTCGACGCCAACGGCTGGCGACCGGAGGATGCGGAATTGGTGGACGCCATCAAGGCGGATCGCTGGGACGTCATTGCCACGGGGGGCATCACCACCGCCTACGGCTATATGAAAAAGACCGTCCGGCTGGCCAGGCAACACGCCCCGCAGGCGTTGATCATGATGGGCGGCGGGGCCTTGACTGCGATGCCGCGCGACATCATGGGCTTTTGCCCCCAGATCGACATCGGGGGAATCGGGGAAGGTGTCGTGACGTTCCCGGAGCTTCTCAAGAAGGTCGACGAAGGACGCACCCGCACGAGCGACTGGTCGGACGTGTCGGGCATCATCTGGCGCGATGGGCACGGCGAGGTGCGTCTTAACGCCGAGCGGCCGCTGCTGGCGAACATCGATTCGCTGCCGTTTCCTGCCTACGAACTCTTTCCGCTGGACATCTATTTCAAGAACTCCTGCATACTGCTGTCCGAGGAAGCCATGATGGCGAAACGACGCCTGGACATCAACATGTCCTACGGCTGTTCGCTCATCTGCCGCTTCTGCTTCCACCTGGGCCTCACCGGCGACATGAAATATACGGATCAGGACCAGGCGGACGGCGGCGACGTCGTCTTCAACAACGACCGAAACATCCGCTGGCACAGCCCCGAGTTCGTGGTCAGGCAGGTGAAGTACATGAAGGAGCGGTTCAAGGTGGACTTCGTCTCCTTCCTGGATGAGAACCTCATGACCATGCACGTGTCGACGAAAAAGAAATGGCTCTTCGAGATCTGCGACCTCTGGATCAAGGAAGGCCTCCAGCCAAGCTGCGTCCGGGACGGCGTCCCCCACGATCCGAATACCTGCGACGGCGTGCACTGGGGCGGCACCAGCCACGCCACCCTGGCCTATCCCGAAGTCCTACAGGCCATGCACAAGGCCGGCTGCACCTATCTGGATTACGGTCTGGAGTCCTTTTCGGACCGCGTGCTCAAGACCATCGGCAAGGGCGCGACGGTCAAGACCAACGAACGCTGCCTCAAGATCACAATGGAGGCCGGCATCCGGCCGATTCCGAACCAGATCGTCGGCTTCCCGGACGAGTTCTTCGACAGCCTCTACGACAACGTCGCGTTCTGGGACCGGATCGGCATCATGGTCAAGCCGTTTTTCGCCACGCCGTACCCCGGCTCGGAATGGTACTACACCTACAAGGACCGGATCATCGAGCAGTATGAGGGCGACCTGGAGGCGTTCATCCTGGACCTGGGCGATGCGACCAAGATCACGGCCGTCATCTGCCACAACTTCAATGCGGTCGAACTGCTGGGGCTGCGCGAGATGATGCTCCTGCACGACGTTAAGCGCATCCGGGACTATGAGCGCACCTGGCGCGCGATCCACGGCGAGCCGAAGTTTTCAAAAGAGGTGCTGGCCCAGAAAGCGCAGGCCGGGCCGCCGGCCGGGGAGTTGCTCATGCCGAAGAAACTGGCGCTGGTGGGCGGGTGAGGAGGAAGATCATGGCAATCGCGTGTGGCATGAGACAGGCGGCCGTCCGCATCGGACGGCACACGGTGGGCGAGGGACATCCCCCGTTCGTGGTGGCCGAGGTCGGGATCAACCACAATGGGGACATCCAGAAGGCTCTCCAGATGGTGCGGGCCGCCAAGGAAGCCGGCGCTCACTGCATCAAGTTCCAAACCCACATCACGGCCAAGGAGATGGTGCATACGGACATGACGCCGGGCGAGATCAGCTCGGAGTCGCTGTGGGACATCAT
>SCVQ01000112.1 GCA_004296865.1 Nitrospirota bacterium | reverse complement strand
TGGTGGCGGTGGAGGGTATCGAACCCCCGACCCGCGGCTTATGAGTCCGCTGCTCTACCAACTGAGCTACACCGCCACGCAGAGACTTTTGTATCAAGTGTCATGGCCCACGTCAAGCGCATTTAAAGGAGTGGTGCGCGGGGATAGAGATAAGGAGCCGGTGCAAAAGCTGAGCGGCAGAAAAGCAAACAGAAGGGAGTGTCAGCCGACCAGGTCTGGGTTGAGCCTGTCCAGCGGCCGAATCAGGCTGGCTTTAATCTCGCTGTAGATGATGCTTCGACCAACTTGACGGAGGCGGTTGAACACACCTTCAACGATTACCTGGTCGCCCTCGTGCACTTCAGCTTTGCCCAATCCCACCACCTTCACCGACCCGCTACCGGCTTTGAGCAGGAAGCCGTAGGCAGGCTGCCCCTGGCGGTTGGTGGCAACTTGGAGGTTGGCCACACGGCCGACCACTGCAACGCTCTGCCGATCGTATTGCTCCGGATGAGAAAGGAGGTCGATGATCTCCAGCATGCTGTCGGCCGACTCAGCAACCGGTATCCCTGTCAGGAGCGCAATCGCCAGCACGGGGGCTGCAATGGTGAGGAGAAAACGCTTCAGCGAGGGGCTGGCATGAGTGCCAAAGATAAGCATAACGAGTTCAATTATACCGTGACGAAGGAGAAATTCAAGTTGCCTCGATCAATGCCCGGTAAGGCAGGGGCAGGGAGATGGGAACGTGCCATGCCTGGGCGGAGGGTTCCTTTTCACCGGCGTCCCTGGAGGTCTGTGTGCGCCTCTCCCAGCATGCTCCGTAACACATGCTCGCCCAACTCACCGAGTTGAGGGTCGGCAGGCTTGGCCTGCTCAATCGACTGGGCCGTAGCGGCCTTGGGAGTCGGGGACACTCGTGCGAGCAGGTCGTGTTCCAGTGCTTCCGGTGAGGTGTCCATTTCGTTCAGGATGGCCGAGAGCCGCTGGAGGGCGAAAACGGACGGAGGGGTGGCGCCATATTCGGAATTGTCTCTGGAGTCTCGCGTCAGAGACAGCCAAAAGCGGCCTTCGGATTCTTCCGGGAAGGTGCCGATTGCAAAGGCCGCCAGTTTATCCTGCAACCTATCTTCGCTTTCTTCAAGACCGTCATAAGTTGCGGCTGAGCGCTGGACCGGTTGGCGGGAGAGGGCGAGGAAGGTCTCTTTCCAAAGATCGACGGGTGGCGTGGTCGCTCGCTCAGTCGCAGGTTGGAAGGCGTTGAGCCGGCCTTGGACTCCTTGAAGATACTGGTGCAGGTACTTCACCTTTCGGGCTGCCAGACTCCCGGCCGGGATGCCCCAGATCTGGCAGATTTCGTGATCCTGCAAGGGGACCAGACTGACCATCTCGAGTTCCCGTTTGGCGAGATCCAAGCGCTTGCGTTCCCGTTCGCCCCTTCTCACGAGAGACTGATATTCGATGCACAGCCGTTCCCTGCGGTAGTCGTCTTCCGTGATCTCGTCCTTGTCCCAACGGTGCTCCAACATCCTGATCGCCGGCTTGGGAATCGCTGTGCGGGCTCCCTTTTTCAACTCTTCCACCGCGGCGCTATCCATCCGGAACCGTGACACGAGGAGTTGCGCGGCCAGGGTGCAGAGCGAATCGGTGAGGGTAGTCTGTTTTTCCAGGCAGTCGATCTTGTGCCACGCCCGTTCCCGCTTCAGGCGAATCTGCTGCCGATAGTGGGCGGCGCGCTTCGTGATGCCTTCCAAAGTCTCGTTGGAAATGTAGGGCGTTTTCGGTTTTTCGCCGGACTGAAAGCGTGGATCGGGCCGATCCGAGGCCATGTATTGAATATCTTCCGGCGTCACATCCAAGTACTGCAGCAACAGCAGGCGCAACATGATCCGCCCCTGGATCGGAAGGACATCCACGACGGCCGTGATTTGTTCCTGAGTCAACCGTGTTTCCATACCGTGGTATTCCTGCTCGGTATCCGTGCGCGGGCGACGGCTGGAGTGTTAAGCGGAGCCTTGTATCTGTGATTCGAGATAGGTGGCCACGTACTCTCTAATTTGCTGGACCGTGCCGGTCATGTAGAGCTCTCTGGGAATCGCCACCTGCACCAGCTTGGCGGGGTCCGCGCCGCGTTCGATCGCATAGGCTTCATCCACGTAGAGACTCACGGACCCATCCGAATGTCTGATCGCGCAGAGCGCGGTTGTCTCGTCCATAAGGAGGCGCCGTGCAACTCGGTGAACCCTTCCCCGATGCGAGCGGGGCAAGTTGGTGATAACACAACCTTCCTTACGCTGTCAAAGTCGCGGGGAGGGCTTCGCCGCGCCGGAAGCCGCGTTGCCGCCACAGCACATAGGCGGTGAAGGCGATCAGCGTCAGCAAGAAGGCAGTCCTGATGCGTCCGTAGCCGAAGCAGGCATAGTTGGCAGTGGTGTTGAGGAGGCCAAAGGCAGCATAAGCCAAGTACAGGAGGAGCGCCCAGCGGCGAAGGCGCATAAACCCGTAGCCGATCAATAGGTGCAGGGTCGGCGATTGGGCTTTGGCGAGGATCCCCCCAAGTCCCGCAGGTTTCGTACAGAAGACGGTCAAGGAATAGGACGGGTTTGCCGCAATGATGTAGAGGTCCGTCAGAGCGGTGAGGAGGAACAAGGCCCCCAGGTAACGAATGTCATGCGCACGAGACCAGGCTGTCCGTAAGCTTTGCCACAAACCGGTTGTGCGCGATGCCGATGTTGTCCCTGCCCACGGCTGATTGGGAAGGTAAGCATCGTAGCTCTGGAGGGTCCACCAGGGCAACACGAGGAGCAGGAAGAAGAAGACGGCCGGTCCGATCCCGCCGGTCTGCGCGATCCATCCAGTGACGATCAGCAAGGCCGCCCCCGTCACAGCAATCGTGGCGGCGTGGGCTCCTTGCCGTTTGAGCGATTGTCCCAGGCCCGGCACGATTGCCGAAAGGGCTGCGGCCAAGGCAGAACCTTGTGGTGGATCAGGATGAGGGGAATGGTCTGATCGCAGGGAAGCAGTCATGTGAAAACGGACAGTGGCGGCCTGGCGAACGGGACCGTCCTAGGTTTTCCCAGCCGGCCGCTTCTGTCGGCCTGATGTCCTGGGGCGACGATCTGGCGAGCAATGGGAGGACGATCCAGCCAGGTCACCGGCCGCGTCGGTGTGGTCGTCGTGGCGGTTTTGGACGATCGTCTGATCGAGTCGGAGACCGCATTGGATGCACCGCCATCCGTGAAAGCGGCCGCTGTGTTCTTGAATCTCTTCCTGGATCAGCAGTCCGGTACACTTGGGACACTTCATCGCGGTGCTCCTCTTTTATGGCTTCGTCCGCTGAAACGGCTTGGCCTTCTGCATAGCAGAAGGCCGCATGAAGCGGAAGGGGTCGGATTGTGCGTCAGCCGCCCAGCGTGTCGAGCACTTCCTTCAGGCTTTTCAAAATGCACGAAAAGATGGGGGTGTCTCGCTCGGTATAGCGGCTGGCCTCCGCCAGGCGAAGTTCCATGACCAAGTCCAGGAAGTCTTCCGGCTTGTCCGTCTCGAAGGCGACCACAAATTCCTGGTCGTCTAAGCCGAACGAATAGGTGGTGTTCAGTTTCACGGAAGGGTACCGGTGTCCGATCTCGATATGCTCATCCATCATCCCCTGACGGGCTGCCTTGGTCAGCAGGTACCACTCGCGTGTTTTGACAAAGGGATAGACGAAAATGTATTTGCTCTTGCCGGGAACGACCTGGAGTCGCTTGCTTTCCTGCCCTTC
>SCVQ01000010.1 GCA_004296865.1 Nitrospirota bacterium | reverse complement strand
GGTGATTCCTATTGCGGCACTCTCCGGCGGGGGTGGCTGGCTGTTCCCGTTACTGCGGCCGTCGAGTGAGCACCTTCTGAGTGTGCGCGCTCCGGGAGCACGAGGGGATAGCCAGCCATCCCCCGTCCCTTATGTTCCCATTTCCCACGACGCCAAATACTTCTCTTGTTCCTTCGTCAGCTTATCGATCTGCATCCCCATGCCGGCCAGCTTCAGCCGCGCAATTTCTTTGTCGATCACCGGCGGCACCGGGTACACCTTCTTCTCCAGCTTCTTGTAATTCTTCACCAAGTACTCCGCACTGAGCGCCTGGTTGGCGAAGCTCATGTCCATGACGCTGGAAGGATGGCCCTCGGCCGTCGCCAGGTTCACGAGCCGTCCCTCGCCGAGCAGGCTGACCCGCCGGCCGGTCTTCAGCGTGAATTGTTCGACGCCTGGTCTGATAAGCCGCTTCTTGCGGCTCAATTTCTCCAAGGCGGGAATATCCAGCTCGACGTTGAAGTGGCCTGAGTTGCAGACGATGGCCCCTTCCTTCATCTTGGCGAAGTGCTCGCTGCGGATGACCTTGAGGTTACCGGTGACCGTGACGAAGAAATCGCCCACCAGCGCGGCCTGTTCCATCGGCATGACGCGGAACCCGTCCATCACCGCTTCAATCGCCTTGACCGGATCGATCTCGGTGACGACGACATCGGCGCCCAGCCCCTTGGCCCTCATCGCGATCCCGCGCCCGCACCAGCCATAGCCGGCGACTACGAAGGTGGTGCCGCAGATCAAGCGGTTCGTCGCGCGGATGATGCCGTCGATCGTGCTCTGGCCGGTCCCGTAGCGATTGTCGAACAGGTGCTTGGTGTCGGCGTCGTTGACGGAGATCACCGGGAACTTCAGCACTTTCTTCTCGGCCATGCTGCGGAGTCGGATGACGCCGGTGGTGGTTTCTTCCGTGCCGCCGATCACGTGTTTGAGCAAGTCTTTGCGCTTGGAATGGATCAGCGAGACGACATCGGCCCCGTCGTCCATCGTGATCTGCGGCTTGTGGGCGATGGCCGATTGGATGTGCTTATAGTAGGTCTTGTTGTCTTCGCCTTTGATCGCGAAGGTCGGAATGCCGTCATGTTTGACGAGCGCCGCCGCGATCTCATCCTGCGTGCTCAGCGGGTTGGAGGCGCAGAGCCGGACATCGGCGCCGCCGGCCTGGAGCGTCTTCATCAGGTTGGCGGTCTCGGTCGTCACGTGGAGGCAGGCGGTCATGCGCAGGCCCTTGAAGGGCTTTTCCCGCTGGAAGCGCTTCTTGATCAGCCGCAACACGGGCATGGTGGCTTCGGCCCATTCGATCTTGAGCTTGCCCTGGTCTGCCAACTTGATATTCTTCACGTCGTAATCCACTGTAACCTCCAAAAAGGGATGCGTGATGGGTGATGCGTGACGAGTGGTCAGCAAAAAGGGGACGGATTGGAGAACCCGTCCCCTCGGTTTGCTCGACGCCCCGCTTGCTTACAGGCCTGCGTCTCTGCGCAAGATTTTGGCCTTGTCGGTCTTTTCCCAGGTGAATCCCGGCTCGTTTCGACCGAAGTGCCCGTAGGATGCGGTCTTTCTGAAGATCGGTCGGCGGAGCTTGAGATGGTCGATGATGCCGCGTGGGGTCAGGGGGAAGTGTTTCCGTACGAGCTTGTCCAGATTGTCGACCGACATCTTTTCCGTGTCCTTCGTGTCGACCAGCACCGAGACGGGATCTGCCACGCCGATCGCATAGGCGAGCTGCACTTCGCACTTTTGGGCCAACCCGGCGGCGACGATGTTCTTCGCGATGTAGCGGGCCATGTAGGAGGCCGACC
>SCVQ01000111.1 GCA_004296865.1 Nitrospirota bacterium | reverse complement strand
GGCTCGCCGGGTGCCGACGCGGGTGTCGAAGGGTGGGATCGCGCGGCGATTGGCTGAGAAAAAACGGCGGCAGACGACTAAGCGGCTGCGCGAGATTCCGCGAGATGAGCAGTAGCGGCGAAAGGCAAGGCGACCGGGTGAGCATGTGCGGGATAACAGGCTTTCTCCGGCAGTCTGCGCTGGTCGGTCTCGTGCTGTGCGCGGCGGGGTTTGCGCAGGGCGTTCGGCCCCAGATCGTCGGCGGGGAGGGGCTGGATTTTCTGGCCCGGGAGGATGGGCGGCGGTTACGGGGCCATGCGAAGGCGCCGGTCACGCTCATTGAATACTCCGACTTTACCTGCGGGTTCTGCCAGAAGTGGTTCAAGGAGACGTGGCCGCGCATCCAGGCCAAGTATGTCGATACGGGCAAGGTCCGGTTTTCCTATCGGGACTTCCCCAGGGCGTTTCAGGGCCCCGGCCTCGATGGCGCGCTTGCGACACGCTGTGCCGGCGAGCAACATCGGTACTGGGCCATGCATGATGAGTTGTGGGGTGACCGGCAGCTCGGGTCGGCCGACCTCCGGCGTCACGCCAAGGCCATCGGTCTGGATCTGTCGGCGTTCGACAAATGCATGCGCGAGGAGCGCCATACGGACGACATCTTCCGGGATCGTGCGGAGGGGACGCTCTTGGGGTTTCGAGGCACGCCGGGGTTCGTGCTCTTCCGGACCGACCAGCCTGGGAAAGAGCCGCCCATCATTATCCCCGGCGCCTTTCCGTTCGAAGTCTTCGAAGAACAGATCGATCGCCTGCTCGCGGCAGCCGCGTCCGGCAAGAAGGGTTGAATTCCCAGCCCCGTGAGCCTATTCTTTGTCATGTCCGTCGTGTAAGTCACTAGAGAAAGGAATTATGGCACAGGAACAAACATTTTGGCCGGTCGAGTGGAAAGAGGGAGAACCGGATCTGTTGGTCTGTATGTCCTGCCTGAGCGAGGCCTATCGCCGCAAGGTTCCCATACCGGATTGTCCGACCTGTCACGGCGTGTCAACCTACGAAGCCTTCACGCTGGAAGCCATTTGCGACTGGGGGACCGAGGAATTGATCGCCAAAGCACGGAAGGCCCATGCCGAGGTCTCTCCGCCGCGTCAAGCCGACATGACCGTGGAACAGGCCGAGTAAGGCGCTGCGGGAATCGAGGAGCCTGCTGTGGGATCTGCGCGCCCCTTTTTGATCGGTCACCAGTGGCGCCGTACGGCGACGGCGGCGCCGGTCCGAAACCCCTTCGACGGAAGCACGGTGGCGGAGGTCTTCCAGGCCGGGGCGGCGGAAGCGGAGGAAGCGGTCTCGGCGGCAGTCGCAGCGTTCCACGGCATGCGTCGCTTGCCCGCCCATGTCCGGGCCGCGGCTCTCGAGAAAATAGCCGGCACGTTGACCGCACGACGCGAGGAACTGGCACGGACCATCACGGCCGAAGCCGGGAAGCCGATCTCGGACGCGCGTCGCGAAACCAGCCGGGCTATTCAGACCTTCACTCTCGCTGCCGAGGAAGCCAAGCGCCTCCCGGGGGAAGTGGTCCCTCTGGACCTCACGCCGGGAACGGAGTCCTACCTGGGCATCGTGCGCCGGTTTCCGGTCGGGCCGGTGCTCGGGATCACGCCCTTCAATTTTCCGCTCAATCTGGTCGCGCACAAGGTTGCCCCAAGCTTGGCCTGCGGCAACCCCATCGTGCTGAAGCCGGCCCCCCAGACGCCGTTGACAAGCCTGCTGTTGGGCGAAGTCGTTCTGGAGGCGGGGTTACCACCTGGCGCGCTCAGCGTCGTTCCCTGCGACAATACCGTTGCCGAGCGGCTGGTCGTCGATCCGCGCCTGAAGTTCTTGAGTTTTACCGGCAGTGCGGCGGTCGGGTGGATGCTCAAAGCCAAGTGTGGGAAGAAGCGGGTGCTGCTGGAGCTGGGCGGCAACGCTGGCGTCATCGTGGAGCCGGACGCGGATGTGGAACAGGCCGCGCAGCGTTGCGTGACCGGCGGCTTTGCCTATGCAGGCCAGACCTGCATTTCGGTCCAGCGCATCCATGTGCACGAGGCCGTGTACGATCGTTTCGTGGCGGCGTTGCTGGGGCGTGTTGCGACGGTCAAGGTCGGGGACCCAACGGAGGAGGCCACCGTGATCGGTCCCTTGATCGATGAAGCGGCGGCCCGCCGCGTCGAGGCATGGATCCACGAGGCGGTGACGCAGGGAGCCCGGGTGTTGGCGGGGGGGAAGCGGCGCGGCGCGTTGGTCGAGGCCACGGTCCTGGCCGATGTGTCTCCCGCGATGAAGGTGTCCTGCCGTGAAGTGTTCGGGCCGGTCGTGACGGTCAGCCGGTACAAGCGGTTCGAGGCGGCGATCGAAGCCCTGAACGACTCCGACTTCGGGCTCCAGGCCGGGGTCTTCACCCGCGATGTGGATCGAATTTTCAACGCGTATCGCGATCTTGATGTCGGAGCGGTGCTGGCCAACGACGTGCCGACGTTCCGTGCCGACCACATGCCCTACGGCGGGGTTAAAGATTCCGGACTCGGTCGGGAAGGGGTGCGCTACGCGATCGAGGAGATGACCGAGCCGAAGCTGCTGGTGTTGAATCTCAGAGAATCGAGCCCCTCCTGACCCTCAACCTCCTCTCGACCCGCCGCTCACCCGATAGACGCGTCCAACCCGCCGTGGCCGGCCCTCAAAAAAACTTGCTCCGCCATATTGCGGAAACGGCTGTAAATTGGTACAAATGCGACCCTGTGCAAAAGGGGTTGCGGTAGGCGGAAGTCCCCACGGCATTTTCGATCAAAAGACTGTCTCCTGGGGGAGTCGATGCGGCTCAGGGAGGAAGAAGGGAGGCACGATGGTTCCAACTCATATGTTTCTCACCAGGGGCGTCGGGGTCCACAAAGAGAAGCTGGCATCGTTCGAGCAGGCGTTGCGAGGCGCGGGAGTGGCCTACTGCAATCTGGTGGGGGTGTCGTCCATCCTTCCTCCAGGCTGTAAAATCATTCCCCGCAAACGGGGCGAGGCGCTGCTCAACCCCGGCGAGATCACCTATTGCGTGATGGCTCGGTCGGAAACCAACGAACGCAATCGGCTGGTGTCGGCGTCCATCGGGCTGGCCATTCCAACCGACCGCCGGACCTACGGCTACCTCTCGGAACATCACGCCCACGGTGAAACAGACGAAGAGACGGGCGAGTATACGGAAGACCTGGCGGCGCAGATGCTGGCAACGACGCTCGGCATCGAGTTCGACCCCAATTCGGCCTGGAAGGAACGTGAACAGGTTTTTAAAATGGGGGGGAAGATCGTCCGGACACTCAACATTACACAGTCGGCCGTTGGCAAAGCCAACCGGTGGACGACCGTGGTGGCCTTGGCCGTCTTCATCCCGCTCGAAAACCTTCCGAAGAAGCCGCGCGCTCGCAAGTGACCATGGCGGTCCCGGCTGGCTGGCTCGGTCCGGATGAGAATTTTCTCGGCCTTGATGAGCCGTGGTGCCATCCGGATCAGGCCGGGGTCTACGTGTTGCCTGCAGCCTACGAACACACGTCCAGCTATGTGCCAGGGTCCGACCGTGGCCCCGCGGCCATCCTCGAAGCGTCCCGGCAGGTGGAGCTCTACGATGAAACGCTCGGCTGTGAGCCCTACCGGGAATGGGGAGGTGTGGCCACAGCGGCGGCGTTGGATTTGCAAGGAAAGGTCGACCGGGACGCCGTGGAGGCGATCGAAGCCTTCGTCCGGCCTCATGTGGAGCCGGGCCGGTTCATCCTGACACTCACGGGGGAACATACCGGGGCGCTCGGCGCGATCCGGGCCCATGCCAGACAGTGCCCGGATCTCTGTGTGGTGCAGGTGGATGCGCATGGCGATCTCCGCCAGGCCTACCAAGGCAACCCCTTCAGTCATGCCAGCGTCATGGCCCGGGTCGTAGAGGATGGTCTTCCACTGGTGCAAGTGGGCATCCGGTCCATCTCGCCGGAAGAAATCGACCGGATCAACGGCAGCAAGACCATCTCGACCTTCTTTGCCGAGAAGATTCTGGATCCTTCAGGCCCCTACGAAGGACGAGCCGCAAGGTGGGTTCCGGAAGTGGTCAAGGCTTGCACCGGGCCGGTCTACTTGACCTTCGACTGCGATGGGCTCGACGCGTCATTAGTGCCGGCCCTGGGAACCCCGGAGCCGGGCGGGCTTACCTGGTACGACACCCTGACGCTGGTGACGGCCTTGGCCCAAGGCCCCGGGATCATTGGCATGGATGTGAGCGAACTGGCGCCGATCGAGGGGTTTGTCGCGCCCCAGTTTGCCGTCGCGCGGTTGCTCTATCGCATGCTGGGGCGCATCCGAGCCGGCCGTCGCGCAGACTGAGCATGGCCCGTTCCGCATCCGATTCATCGAGACCTCCTTTGTCCGAACCGCCGGCATTCTCAGACGATGCCTTCCGAAAAACTCTATAAACGTCGTTCCGGACGGCCCGCTCCTGCCGGGACGCAGATTCCGGCGCCCGTCGCAGAGGAGCCGTCCGGCTCCGTCAGGATCAATCGGTTTTTCACCCAGCAAGGGCGCTGTTCGCGACGGGAAGCGGATCGGCTGATCGAGGAGGGCTGCATCACGATCAACGGTCGTGTGGCGGTGCTGGGCGATCAGGTGCGTCCCGGCGATGTCATTGCCTGCGATGGGACGGTTGTGCTCTGGGGGAATGAACCGGTCTATCTGAAGTTTCACAAGCCGGTGGGGGTGACGACTACCACCGAACCGGATGTTCCCGACAACATCATTGCCTACATCGGCCATCCGGCCCGCATCTTTCCGATCGGCCGTTTGGACAAAGACTCCTCCGGGCTGATTTTGCTGACCAATGACGGCGAGATCGTCAACCAGGTTCTGCGGGTCGAGCACGGCCATGAGAAGGAGTATCTGGTCCAGGTGGATCGGCCGTTCGACCAGGCCTTTCTGGACCGGATGGCGAGCGGGGTGGTTATCTTGGGCAAGCCCACCAGGCCTTGTGTCGTAACCCGGCGCGGAAAACGCGAGTTCCGCATCATCCTCACGGAAGGCCGCAATCGTCAGATCCGCCGCATGTGTCAGGCGCTCGGCTACCGCGTGGTGTCGCTGCACCGGGTCAGGATCATGCACATCACCATCGAGGGGCTGGGGGTCGGGAAATGGACCAACCTGTCCGAGCATGAGCGAACGCAGCTCTTGGCGGCCGTCGGGCGTTCGCCGCGCGTAGGGAGTAGGTGAGCATGCACCAACGGGGACCACGAGGCAGGCAGCTCGGGCGCGCATCCTGGGGATTGGCCTGTGTGCTGGTGACGTGCGGCCTGAGTGGCTGCAGTGTGCTGTCGCTGATGGCCGAGAAGCCGGAGGTGAAGTCGGTGTCGGTCACCGTGGTGCGAGTGAATTTCCTCAAAGCGGACCTCCGGTTCGATGTGGCAATCAACAATGCCGGCTCCGGCTCAGCCGTGGTGTCCGGGTATGACTATGACTTGCAGGTTGAAGGGCAGTCGTTCCTGACCGGGAAGGCCGAAACCGGCTTTGAACTGAAGCCCCATGCCGTCACGACCATTCCGGTGCCGGTCTCGATCAAGTTTGCCGACTTGTTCAAGAAAGTCGCGTCCCTGCTCGGCCGATCGGATGTGGCCTATCGGTTGGCCGTCGGGCTGAAGATCGACACGCCGGTCGGCACGTTCCGCCTGCCGTTTCAGAAAGAAGGGCGCGTGCCCCTCTTCACGATCCCCCAACGCTAACGTTTCGAGCGAAACATTTGAGTGCGGGGCGGTTTCCTGCGGTGCGAAGGCCGTCGATGGGGACGCGATGGAAGGCGTCACTCTCGGCGGAGCAGCGGGTCGGGGTGTTCCACTGGGAGTGGAAACGGCGGGGCTTCTTGCTGCTCCGGCTGGATCAACGAGGCTGGAGCCTCTTCCGGTCTGCTCGGCGGAGCCGGGCGACGTGTGAGGAGCAAGTTCAGGAAGGCGATGACACCGCTGCCGACGATCAGGGCGGTGCTGGTCCAGCGAATGGTCCTGGTCCCTTCGTCCCGCATGTCCTTGGCGACGTCGGCGACGGTTTCGAGGAGGCGGTCCAGAGCCAGGCTGACCTGGATCAGCTTGGGCCCGGAATTATCGGCAGCCTGCAACTCCGCTTTGGTCCGGAGATCCGCTGCTTCCTGGGGGGACTTGGCGCCCCACACCTGACTCATGAGCAGCATGGTGCGGCTGGCGGCGGCAAAGTAGGCGTCGAGGCTTGCCTGGACCGCCTTGATGTCTTCGGGTTCGCTGCGTCCGCTGCGCGAGACGCGCAAACTGGCTGAGGCGTAGCGATCGACGGCGTGCTGGATGCGGGCGCGCTGATCCGGCAGGGAGGCCGTGATGCGGTCGAAGTCTTTCTTGGTCGGGGCTTCGAGCGATCGAATGACCGTGGTGCGGAAGCGGATGACGTCGGCCGAAATATGGGCCAGGTCCGTGGCGGCCAGGGTGTACTCCGTGTACATGATGCGGAGGTCCTGGTCCACCTGGCTGAGGGCATTGGCGCCCAGCCAGCCGAGGCCCGCGATCAGCAGGCTGACGAGCGCCTGGCTCCAGGTCGGTCTAAGATGGAGAAATGGCAATCGACTGGTCACGGTCCGGCCTCTTGTTCGCGGCGCCAGGGTCCTGTCGGCCCCTGGTTCATAGGCGGTTCCCTCAATCACTGTAGCAGATCGGTCGATCACAAAGAAACCCCGGCTGGATCGTCAACGGGGGCTTCAATCCAGCATGAGGCGACGATCCACGTGGGTTTTCAAGGTCGGGTCGTTCGAGACGAAGATCACCGACCAGGGTTCTTCTTTTGAGCACAGCCGCCGCAGCAGCGTTTCACGAAGGCTTTGCTGCATGCTGTGCAAGGTGCCGTCCAGGATCAGAATCTGCGGACGGGCCACGATGGCTCGAGCCACCAGAATTCGTAACACCTGGCTGCTGGTGAAGGCTTTCCCCCTGGCCTTGATCGGGGTCTGCAAGCCCAGCGGAAGTGCGTCCACTTCTTCTTCCATCTCGACGAAGCGCAGGGCCCATAAGACGTCGCTGTAGGAGATCGCGGGACGACCGAGAGTGATGTTTTCCTCCAGCGTGCCGTCGAACAGCGAGAGCCGGGAGTCCAGGATGAGTCCGCGACAGGCATTGAGGGACTCCATATCCAAATCCCGGACGTCCACGCCGTTGTAGCGGATGACGCCGGAGGTCGGGGTGTAGAGGCCGGCCAGGACCATGGCCAGCGTGGTCTTGCCGGTGCTGCTGTTGGAAAAGATCGCGATTTTTTCACCCGGTGAAATTTCCATGTCGAGGTGTTGGAACACCGGGCCGGAGTCGGGGTACGCAAACGAGAGGTCTTTGCAGGTCAGCCTGATGCCATGGATCGTCGGGTCCGGGAGGGGGATGGCGATCTTCGTGCCCTCATGATCTTTCGGCAGGGAGAACAGGAACGACAAGTTCGCCAGCGAAGTAAAGACGAAAAACATGGCATAGATGCGCCGGGCAACCGTATCGAAGTTCAACAGTAATGTGCTGACGACGACTTCGGCTGCCACGAATTGCCCCAGGGTGATCTGGCCGGTGGACAGGAGCCAGCCCGCCATGCCGATCAAGGAGCTATGGCCCAGCGCTTGCCAGACTACCGAGCCTTTGTACTGCCGGTGCAGGATGTCGGAGCGCGTCTTTCTGGCTGCCACATAGCTGTGGGCCAGCGCATCGGTTTTTTTCAGCAAGAGCGGGGTGCTAGCTGTGGACTTGAAGGGCAGTAGGTTGTCGGCGATATTCTGCAGCCAGTTCAGCGTCTCGTAATGGAGGTCGCTGACCTTCATCGTGAGCCGGAGCCCGCCCCGGCCGAGGAGGATGATCGCCGTCACAAAGCCCGCCAGCAGCAACGAGTTGTAGACCAGGAAGTAGGGGTGGTACATCACCAGCAGCGTCATGCCGACGATGCCGCCGACCGTGACGTTGATCAGATCGACCAGCATGACTGCGAAGGCCCGCGGCATGAACTCGGCTTCGTTGAAATAGTTCACGTAGTGGGTTGCGAAGGTCTCATCCTTGAAACGGGGCAACTGTTTGGTGAGCGCGACTGAGATCCGCGTGTAAAGCCGCTGGGCGAGAATATCGACGGTTCGTGACTGTAAGACCTTCAACCCGCCGACGAAGATTAGGGTGATCGCCATGATGCCGACGAGGGTGAGGATCATGATCGGCTGGATCGCGTAAGCGAAGGTGTTGACCATCTCTTGAACCGTGAGTGGGATGATCAGCGAAAAGAGACCGATGGCCAACGCGTAGGAGGCGTTCAAAGCGAAGATTTTCCGTTCAAGACGGAGGAGTAAGCCCAGGCGGGCGATCGTGTCCCACATGAGGCCGGCCTGGCTCGGCTGATATTCTGGGCTGCCGGAAGGCATGGAATCTGTCCTTATCGCTCCTGTCGTTTACGCGCGCGTCACTTGTCGAACGGCCGATAGCTGACTGGAATGGCGGTGCTCGGCGTCTTCGCCCAGGCTCCGGTGGCCCACTGATAGAGCGCCAGGGCTTTTTGGTAGTCCGCCAAGGCTCTGATCCATTGCCCCTCCGAATCCACGGAGTTTCGCTCGCGAAGGTTCACGAACAGCACGCTGGTGGCGCCCAGGCTGAACCGGAACCGTTCCCCTTCTTCCAGGGTTTTGGCCAGTTGGAAGGACTGGAACGAGGCGGCGATCCGCTCCTTGGCCCGCTCGATGGCGGAGAGGGCGTTATCCACGTCCACGATGACCTGCTGTTCGCGGAACCTCTGGATGAGGACGAAGCGGTCCGCCTTGCCCTGGGCTTCAAGCACGTCGCCGGTGGCCTGTCGCTGCAGGAAGGGGACTTTGAGTTCCGCTCCGAAGCGATACCCCAGCCCGAGGACGAATTTTTCCGGCGTTCTCGAAGGGGCCGCCTCTAGGTCCAGGCTGGGCAGTAGATTGTTCTTGGCCAGTTCCAGGTCGATGTTATTCAGCTTCGCCTCGATGTCCACCTCGCGGACCTCCGGTCTGGCCGACCGGGCGTTGAGCTTGTCCGCCCGCACCGTTTCCGGCGAGGGCAGAGAGATCTGTTTGGGAAATTCAGGCACCCGTTCTCCACCCGGAGCAGCCGGCACGTTGTGGTCCCAGAGGTACATCGACAGCTTGTACTGTTCCTGCTCGACCATCCGCATGGCGGCGGCCAGGCCTTCTTTCCGACGCTGCACTTCCTGGTTGGCCTCGACCGCATCGAGCGGCGCGACCGCGCCGGCCTTGGCACGTTGTTCGATTTGTTTCATCCGGTCTTCCGCCACCTTGAGAGCGCGTTTGTGGACATCCGCCAGTTTCCAGGCGGAAACCCAGTCCCAATACTGGGTGGCCCCACCCAGAAACAAATCCTGCCTGGTCTTGGCGATCTGGATGTCGGCCCGTGGATCGGCCAGTCCGGACCGCTGCAGCTCCGCGTTTTCCGGGTTGACCATGAGCCCGCGAAGCAACGGGATGAAGGCACCGAGCAGGACCTGCCTGTTCTGGTTGCTGAAGGATAAATCGGGAATTTTGGCCGAGCCGATGGCTTCCCGCATACCCGCCATGCCTCTGATGCCGGTGGGAGACCGCATGTCTAGAAAGGTGTCATTGAACCCGACGGTCTGGGATCCCTTTTGCGGGTTTATTTGGGAGATGAACCGCTCGATTTCCATATCGTTGACCAGCGATGGCTCGAAGGCGCCCAGAGCTTTCATCAGCCGTCCCCTCGCGACGACTTTGTCGGTGCCGGCTCCCTGCAAAAGCGGATGAGTCCGGTCCACCCAGGACAAGACTTCGTCAAGCGAGAGGGGAATGGGAGGCAGCCCGGTCTTTTGCGTGCCTGGCGGTGCAGCCAACGGCGCGAGCGGTGGCTTGCCGGTTTCAGGCGACGCGGACCAAGCCGTGCCCGACAGTCCCAACAGGAACACCACGATAATCGAATATTGGATATATGGTGGCGGTAGCATACGTTCACCTGCGGCCTGCCCTGGTCCTGACGATGGTGTCTTGGGCCAGCCAGGCGATCGAGTTGATAGTCCGGGAGTTAGGTTCCTCGGACCATGGATCGTTCGTCAAACAAAGGCGACAGACTATTTCGTGCTCAGACCGGCTTTGGGCATGAGCGTGTCCAACAATGAGGGAGGTCCCTCTTCATAGTCCGGCGGGAACAGGTTAAACCGGCGCCAGATTTCGTACCAGAGGGGCACCCGATTCAAAATGACCCAGCCCATGACTTTGGTTCCCTGTCTCACGTGAGTCTGCTCCGGCCAGGCTCGTTCATCAGGGTCCGGGACGACCCAGAATCGGTAGTTGCCCTTTCCGTCGTCCACTTGGTCCACGACCTTGATCACACCGCTGAACGTCCCTGCCATGAGTTCTGGCCAGGCGGGCAGTGGGATAGCCGGGATGCCGTAGAACAGCAGACGGACCTTCCGGCCGGTATTGAGGAGCGGAGCATCCAGCCCGGCTGCGACCAGTTCCACCGCCTTGTCCGAGCTGGTCGGTGAGATGCGCACCAGCTTATCGCCCGGCTTGACCGTTTCTCCCACGCCCACTTCGGCCATGCGTACGACGGTCCCGTCGATCGGGGCGAGCACGCGACTGGCGATTCTCCGTTGCGTGGCGTTGGAGAGGCGAAGGCTCACGGCGGCCAACTGGTCCGCCGCTCGTGAAGCCTCGGCCAGAGCGCCGGCCCGTGCGGCCTCGGCTTCCATGAGGCGCTGCAAGACCTCGGCGCTGACCTGGTCGCGCCCGAAGCTCAAAGCGCGCATGGCTTGCTGGGCTTCCTTCAGCGTGGCCTCGGCGCCTTTGAGGTCGGCTTTGCTGGCAATGGCCGCCTGGATGGACAATTCTAATTCCCGCTGGGACACCAAACCCTGTTCGGCCAGTTGCTTATTACGATTCACGTTCAACTCGGCTGTGTCCAGGGCGATCTTGGCGGAGATGACGCGCTGGTC
>SCVQ01000110.1 GCA_004296865.1 Nitrospirota bacterium | reverse complement strand
CGGTGATCGGTTCGGTCCCGGCGATCAGCACGTCGAAGTCCCCGATCAGTTCGGCCAATTCGCCCTCCCGGAGTTTTCGTCCGATGGGATTGATCACATACTCGACGCCAGCTGCTTCCAGCAGATCCAGCGGCCGACGATCCACCTCGCCGAACGGAATCGTGGTGATCAAAACCCGGTGGCAGGTCGTGGTCCCGGCTCCCCGGACCGGCGCCGACGGCGAGGCAGGCTCCGCGACGACAGGCCTGGCGGTGCGGCGATCATAAGGCGTGGCGCCTTCTGAGAAACCTTGCCGGCGCAGCCACTCTTCCACTGCCGGGACTTGCCAGACATGATCCACATCGCCATAGCCTTCATGGATCAGCGGAAAGATCCGTTGGGTGGCGCAGTTGACGATCCGGCTGGGGAGGATGTTTTTCACGGATTGCTCAAAGAAGCTGGGTGGGCGCAGCACCCAGAGCAGTGCGTCCGGAAAATATGCATCGCGCAGGCCGGCCGCCTGCGAAACCACCTCCGCATGCGTGGACAAGCGTCCCTCTTCATCAAGCTGCAAGGCATAGGAGGGGTGGTATTCATTGTGCAGGGACACCGACATGACGCCGTCCAGGGACGGATCGTTCAGGAGCAGCTCAACCCCGTGATCAATCAGCTCTCCCGTCACGGTCGGGGCATTGCACAGCAAGACCACCAGGGCGTCCAGCGGTTCCCGCGCCGCCTTGCGGATCGCGCCGTACCCGTGGGCCAGGATATCCTCCAGGGCCACGGCTGGCCCGCTCAACTCCGGTGGGCGCTCGATGATCTCCACGCCTTGGTGCTTCGCCACGCGGGCGATCGCCGGCGCATCGGTGGTTACGAACACACGGTCCACCAGGCACGCATGCTGCGCGGCCAGGATCGGATAGACCATCATCGGGCGGCCGATCAGCGGGAAGGTATTCCGGCCGGGAAACCGGTCGTCGTCCAGCCGCCCGCAGACGAGCGCGGACACCTGGTGCTTCACCGAGCCCCCCTTCCTCCGGACAACCCTCTGCCCGCAGACAATTCGCGCTCCCTTACCCTTGACACTTGAACACGAGGTAGTCCCCGATCGCCAGGGCATCAAGGCCGCTCGAGAAGAAGCACCGGACCGCATCTCTCGGAGTCGAGACGATGGGCTCGCCCTGCACATTGAAAGAGGTGTTCAGAACCATTGGCACCCCCCGCCGCTCGGCAAAGGCCCGGATCATGTTCCAGAACCGGGGGTGCGTCGCCTGATCCACGGTCTGCAGCCGTGCCGTGCCGTCCACATGCAGCACCGAGGGAATCTTCGACGCCTGGTCGGGACGCGCCCGCGCGATGAAGAGCATGAACGGACTCTCCTTGATGTCCAGGAAATAATCTCCCGCAGACTCCGCCAATACGGCCGGCGCAAAGGGCCGAAAGTCCTCGCGATACTTCACAACCGCATTCACGTGGTCCCGCATCTCCGGCCGCGTGGGGTCGGCCAGAATGCTGCGGTACCCCAGAGCGCGGGGGCCCCATTCCATCCGTCCCTGGAACCAGCCGACGATCTTCCCTTGGGCGAGCAGGTCGGCCGTGTCCTCTTCGATGTTGGCGGATCGCGTATAGCTGATCTTGCAGGATTCAAGGGTCGCTCGAATGTCGGCATCCGAATATTCCGGGCCGAGGCCGGCGGTGGTCATCACGTATCCGCGCGGCCGCCCCAATTGTTGGTGCGCGACAAGCAAGGCGGCGCCCATGGCGCATCCGCCGTCGTGTGGCCCCGGCGGGACAAACACGTCCCGGAACGGACTCTCCAGCAGCAGCCGGCTGTTCATCAGGCAGTTCAATCCAACGCCGCCGGCGACGCAGAGCTGCTTGACGCCGGTGAGCCGGTGCAGGTCCTCGGCCATTGAGAGGGCCGAGGTCTCAAGGACATTTTGGATGCTGGCTGCCAGATTCTGGTGCCGTTCCGTCACCGGTTCGTCCTTCCAGCGGGGGGGCCCGAAGATGCGGAAGAATTTGTCGCTGAAGTACGTCGGCCCCCGGAACGCGGCATCGAAATAGCTCCAGTCCAGCCTGGGTTCGCCCGTCCGCTGCAACCGGATCATCGTCAGGATCTCAGGCACAAATGTCGGTTTCCCGTAGGCGGCCAGCCCCATCACCTTGTACTCGTCGCTGTTGGATTTGAAGCCCAGGTATTGCGTGAACATGCTGTAGAGGAAGCCCCAGGAGTGAGGGAAATCGATGCGCTTGATGCACTTGATCCGGGTGCCTTCGCCAAGAAAGAAAGAGGTGCTCTCGCGTTCTGACATCGCGTCCATGACCAGGATCGCGGCACGGTCGTAAGGCGAAACGTAGAAGGCGCTCGCGGCGTGCGTGAGGTGGTGGCTCAGGTAGGAGAATTCCGCCCGATACCCCTTCTGCTGGGCTAGCAAGCGCGAGACTGCCAGGTGCCCGCGCAGGCAATCGAGCTGGTAGGCCGCATAGTAGGCGGCCACAGCCGGCGTCCACCAGGCTTTCCTGAAGCGGAAGGCACACATGCGGCGCAGCTCCCGCCAGGGTTCGAAGAAATAGCCCACGTGGCCGACATCCTCCCAACCGATGCCCGCAGCCTTGAAACAGAGATCCAGACTCCGGTAGGGCAGCCCCCCTGAGAAGCGCATGGACGCATGTTTGACCCGCGTGGGCCGCTCTTCTTCGACGGCTGTGACGACGCGACCTTGTGAATCCAACAGGCATGCGGCGCCGTCAATCAGCAGCCCCGACAGTCCGACAATGTGCATCAGGTATTCTCCAGACTCTCGACTTTCTCGTGGTTGCCGGAACGGAGGGAGGCAAGGACGCGCCGGGCGCGGTCGCTCCAATCATAGGCCCCCGCGAGTTTAAGCCGGAACCGCCACAGACTGTCGTTCCACCCGATCCGGACGCGACGAAGAGCCATCGTGTTGGCGCCGGCCACATTCGCACCCATCACGTTGGTGCAAGCCGCGGTATAGCCATGACGTCTCAGCAGATCGCGCAGATGAGCCGGAAACGTGTTCCATCCCCCGAAGGGATAGGCGAACACCTGCACCGGCCGCCCCAGACGCTCCTCCAGCACCCGCCGGGACGCCTCCACCTCCGTGGCCTGCTCCGCGGGAGACAGCGTATGCAAGGGGCGATGGGTCACAGTGTGCGAGCCAATCTCCATCGCGCAGGAACCAGCCAGTTCGGCCAGTTCGTCCCACCGCAGTGGCCGGCTAAAACGGCTCCCCGCAGGGCTCCAGGGAAAGCGCGCCTCGCCCAAACGTCCCACCGCGACAAAAAGCGTTACAAGAACCGCATACCGGTTCAGGATTGGCACCGCTGCCCGCAACACGGATTCATACCCGTCATCGAAGGTTACGACCACGGCTCGATCCGGGATGTCGGCGCTGGACAGCAGCCTGGCAGCCTCCTCCACTGAAAGAAAACGATACCCCTCTTCGGAGAGAAAACGCATCTGCTGTTCGAACAAGGCGACGGGAACGCTGACGCGCAGAGGATCTTCCTTCGGAGTCAGGTCCGCGATATCGTGGTAAACGAGAATCCGGATGTCGGAACAGGCGCGTAGGCGAAACAGGGCGCGGATCGCAAACCACCCGACACTGACAAGATCGATTGCCCACAGACCGGCCCAATAGAGAGGCCCGACAGACCTGGCGCCGGCTGTGGCCGGAGCGGCCATTTCGGCCGCCTCGCTACGTCCACTGCCAATCATAGACAACGCACAGGACCGATCTCACGGGAGACGGTCCGCGCCCGGACGCGCCGCTCCCTGAGCATGCACAGTCGCAGATCGGAAGAG
>SCVQ01000109.1 GCA_004296865.1 Nitrospirota bacterium | reverse complement strand
GGCCCCTTACGCTTGGGACGATGGCGGCACGGCCGCTGTCGGCTGCGCCGGCGCAAGCGTTTCGACCGGCGATGCCGTCGCCCCCTGCGCAGGAATTGGCGTCGGCTGGCCTTGGGCGGCCGCCGACAGTTGCGCTTGGGCCTGGGCTTCCGCCTCAATGGCGTCCGCCTCGTGGACGGACTTCTTGAAGCCCTTGATGGCTTTTCCAAGCCCTTCCCCGAGCTGGGGAAGCTTGCCGGCGCCGAAAATGATCAACACGATGACCAGAATCAAAATGAGCTCAGTAAATCCGATGCTTCCTAACATGATGTGCCGTGCTCCTTTTAAGGCTTCGCTTACGCCTTACCGGCTTCCTTGGCTCGCTTGGCAAAGCGATCCTTCAGCTTTTGCCTCGCTTGTTCGGCCTGCTCGAACATCTTGCACTTTTCATAGGTGCTGATCAGGTTGTAATAAACCAACGGCTCGTCTGGATTTTGCTCCACGGCGTCTTCCATCACCTTGATCGCCAAATCGGTCTTCTTGTGATTGAGCGCGAGATCCATCAACTTGAAGCTGGCATCCAAGTGCTTGGGGTCCAGTTCGAGAGTCCGGAGATAACACTGCATCGCCATGTCGATCGTGTTGTAATCCGACACCGCGGGATTATCCAGCTCCACGTAGACCAGGGCCAGATTGTACCAGGCGATCGGGTCATCGGGCGTCACTTCCACGAGCCGTTCGTAATAGGTTTTGGCTTCCATGAACTGCCGCTTTTCAGAACACACGCGACCGAGATTGAAGAGCGCGAGCACGTCGTCCGCGTGGACCTCAAGCGCTTTCTTGAACTGGGCCTCCGCCTCTTCGATCATATTCTTGGTGGCATAGATGGTGCCCAGATTGGAATAGTACATGGCCAGCGAGCGGTTCATCTCGGTCCGGAGCCCCTCCGCCATCTCAATCGATTTTTTCACCTCGGTCAGGGCATCATCCAGCCGCCCTTTGCTGAAATAAAGTTCTCCCAGCCGGCACCGAGCCTGAAAGTCATCCGGCTCGGTCCCGAGCAGCTTCTCGATCTCGGTGATTTCCTCATCCGGCGTCAACTGCTGATCCGGTTGTTCGACCACCGCCCCGCCGGACTCACCCACGTTTGAAACATTCTGGTCGCTCATACATCCCTACCGTTTCTGTTAAGTCGTCTGTTCACTCACCAACCCCACCGTGGGCCCGGCGATCAGCCCCTCCTGAACGGGCTCGCCGACCGGAGCCCCGACCCGCCGCTTATCCAGGTTGAGCAACATCAAGCCCAACACCACCATGAGGCTCAGATGGGACAGCTGGAGCGCATAGCCGGCGATGAACATCAGCCCCAACCCGTAGCCCGCCAGACGCCCGATGGCAAGCAGCTTCACCACCGTGTAGGCCCAGCAGAGCAGGCCGGCCACATAGAACGCAAAGGGCAAGTAGAAGGTGTAGCCCATCCCCATCTGAAAAATCCAGCCGATTCCTTCGCCTGCCTTGCGGATGCTCTCCGCCAACGCCTTGTCGTAGAGGCCCAGAAAATAATCCAGGAAGAGGAGCGCAACGAAGGTGCTGCCTCCCACCACTCCGAAGATCGCCGCCCGCCGGCGTTGGCGCTTGTTTTTGGTCCAAAACGACGTGCTCCCGTAAGCCCAGAACACGAGGATGCTCGCCAGGACCATCAGCGCCTCCCCGGCCCGATTGACCTCGTGCACCAGCGGCGGTACGGCCGTCAGCTTCAGCAAGCCATAGGTGGTCGACACGGTCTGATAATAGAGCCACCCGGTGATTCCCAGCCCGTAACACAGGATCATGCCCCGTTGCGGCCAAGACGGATGCGTGGCGACATACTCGGCAATCAGGACAACCAGTACGACGGAAAAGACGAGGTTGTAGACGACTGATCCGATCATCGCAGGAGGAAAGAGCAGAAAAGCCACCGTCACGAGTACGAGCAAGGAGACCGCCGGCACCAGCCACGTATCGTACCGCCCGCCGCCCACGGCTCTGACTTTATTGAAGAGAAGGAGAAAAAGGGCCAGGAAGAGAAGCAGGGACACGAAGTTGAGCAGCGCAAACCCGATGGCAGAGAGGGCTTTGAAGGTGAGGCGCAGCCACTCGTGCTGCTGGGCCAGCTTGCTCAGGTGCATGCCGAGCCGCGACACGAGCCGGTAGAGGACCAGTTCGAGGAACCCGGCCAAGAGCAGGAGCTTCACCGTGGAGTCGAAAAGCAGTCCCTGCTCGTCGCTCCTCCCTCTCTCCAGTGCCTCGCGTACCATGGCCCTGTACGGCCCCTTTCCTCATGATTGCAGTGTGGGGGATTATAGCCAGAAGCGTCCGACAGCGTCAACCTGTGGAACCCCGCCTCTGACTGATGAGGATGAAAAAACAAGGGCTTCTGGCGGCACGCCTCAGGAACCGGTTGGCTGGGGAACCTGTCGAGCCTGGTCCTTGGCCCGGGCAATATAGAGCAGCCCGTCCGCCATGGAATAGTTGAAGGGCAACTCGCAGACCACCTCGCTGATTTTCCCGTAGATGTGCTGGTAGACCCGCTCGGCCTGGTCCGGGGTCATCCCTTCCTGAACTTCGTAGAAGAACCCCAGGCTCAAATCTTCCGAGGCGGGCCGCATGATGCGCCGGATCCCGTAGCTGCCGGGATCGCTCATGATGGGGGCTTCCTTTTCCAGGTCAAACAGACAGGGCTGGCAGGAGAAACCGTAGGACGAGTGCAGCCGCTTGTTTTCGACGATGAAATTCATCGTCTCCAGCGCTTCCTCCTCCGTCTCAGTCGGAAACCCGGCGATGATGTAGCAGTGAATGGCGATGCCCAGATCAAGGCAATCCTCCGTGATGCGACGGACGCTCGCCTGGGCGATGCCCTTCTTCATAAAGTCCATCATCCGCTGGTTGAACGATTCCAGGCCGAAAACGATTTTCAGGCAGCCGGCATCCCGCATCTGCGTCAGCAAATCCCGAGACAAATTCTTTTCAAACCGCATCTCGCAGGTCCATTGCAGGTTCAGATTCCGGTCCTGCAATTGCTGACACATCCGCTTGGTCGGAGACAGGGCGAAGCACTCGTCGGTGAAGAAAAAATAGGGTGTCTGATACTTGTTCGAGAGCATCTGCAGATCATCGACCGTCTTGCCAGGGTCCTTCTGCCTGAAGTTTTGGTGGTCGAGGGTCAAGGCGCAGAAGGCGCAGTCCTTGTAATAGCAGCCGCGGGAAAACTGGACCGGCAGCACGGTCTTCGGAGCCAGATACCGCCCGAGCGGAAACCCGTCATAGTTCGGCGCGGGCAATGCGTCGATATTCTCCGAATAGAACGGCTGGTTGACCGTAATCTTGCCATTCTGCCGATGGATCAGATTGGGCACCTTGCTGAAGTCCCGCTTGCCGGCCAGTTGATTGACCAGTTCGAGCAGGGCCGTTTCTCCTTCGAACACAATGAAATCGTCGGTCAGATCGAACAAGGATGGACAGCGACGCAGATTATCCACGAGCCGGGTAAAGATGCTCCCCCCGATCGTCAGGTGCACCTCCGGATTGGCCTGTTTGATCAACCGGCAGAGCGTGAGCCCGGGGATGATCTGGGAGGTTGCCGTGATCGAAACCCCCACGAGGTCGGGCCGATCCGCCAGGATCGAGGGAAGGAACCGCTCACGGAACAAGGCGATGTAGGGATTCTGCTCCTCGTCCACGATGGCTTTCATCAGGTCCTTGGACGAGTAGATGGAATAGGTGCTGAACTGGTTGTCCACGACGGTCAGGCGCGTCGGGAAATAGATGCTCGATACCAGTTCCAGCCACTTATCGATCAGAAAGAGACTTTCACGATACCGCTCGATCTCGTAGAACTCTTCCCCGCGCAGGGATTCCTTGGCCGGCTCGATGCGATCGATGAGGTACGGGAACCGGTCCAGCGATTCGACTAAACGCGCGTAATGTTCGGCGCTGTTTGGCCCCGTGTCCCCCGTTCGCTCCCGCTCGAGCTTCTTCATTTTCTCGACGAGCCGCGCGTAGACCTCCTCCCCGTACTTTTGGGTCAGGATCGTATCGAGAAGTTCGATCCCGAGGTCACGCTGCGTGACGTTCTTCACGCCGGCCTGTACAAGAAATCCAGTCAGCGACGGCAGACTCAGATATGGCTGAGAGGGATGCCAGGTAGGGGGAAACAACAGGGATATCTTCACGAGAAACCTTCAGTACGCGATGATGTTGCAGGGAAACCCAACACGCGCTTACTTTCATTTCTTATACACCCGCCACTCGTGCGAATGCAACACCAACATCGGCGGATAGCGCTCATATTTCAAGAGATTCTGAAGGTCCACCAGTCAATAAAAAGCCCCGAGCCACTATACAAATGTGACTCGGGGCTTTTTCGTGTCATCCCCTGAGGCCTGGCCTCAGGCAACCGACTCCCTCACTATAGTATAGAGGGTTACTGTTTAGGGCAACTTCAACGTGAACCAGGTCGAGATGCCCTTCATGCCGTTCCGCTCGACGTTCGACCCGTCCCAGGCCGCAAAGGCCACCGGAACCGTCGCGCCGGACTTGAACTGCACATCGTTCGGATCGCTGGTGGTCAAGGACCGCTTCACCACGATGCGCCAAGTCGGACCCGTGCAGCAGCCGCCCTTCACCGATCCGGCCGGCTCCCACACCCCGTTCCCGATCACATCCTGATGCCCCTGGGTAGTCAGGGTGCTGAACCCGTTGGCGTTGAGATCCTCGACGGAGCTCACGCGCAACGTCGGGTCCGACATGATGTTCCCGGACCAGATGCCGGGATTGAAGGGCCCGAGGCTCCGGCCGATCCGGTCAGGATAGGTCACGCCACCGGCAGGCTCTTCAAAGTAGTAATCCCAGAAGATGCCGGGATACTGGTCGTCCACATCCCACAGCCCGGCGCTGTCCTTGCCGAGGTCCTTCTGCCATTCCGCATTCCAGCGCCAGATGTTGACCGTACCGCCGGACTGCCCCATACACTGGAACGGCGGCGCCCCCGATGCATTCACCGGGAACTGGATGGCCGCCTGGTCACGGAAGTCCTGGGGACCGATCGTCGTATCGTTCTTCGTCTGATCGGACCAGTCGATCCGGAAGCCAAGCTCCTTGCCATTCGTCACGGCCTTCACGAAGACGAACTTCACGGAGAAGTTCGGGTGCATCGGCGTCGTGATCGTCTGCCCGCTCAGCGGCACGACCACCCCCGGCACACCTTCCCAGATGGGATTGGCCCCATCCATCGGAATCGCCCCCTTGATCGCTTTCACCGGAATCGTCACCGGCTGGCTAACGGCCAGCGGCACCTGCCCCATCGTGAGCATCAAGCCCACGACGAGCGCAGAGAGAAGAATGCCAAACACCATCCTTTTGTTGCGTGTCTGCACCACTCTCATATGAATATGCCCTCCCTCGATTAATGATTGAAATACTGCTCTGCGATACCCTCGACGAACCCGCTGGCACCCGATAATGAAGTGCGCACTGATTAAGCCGTGCCCACCGGCCCGGACTCCTCTTTCTCTTTGTCTTTATCCTTTTCCAAAAACGACTGTGCGCCCACTTCGTTCAACAGGATGCTCAACTCGTTGCCCTGATCCTGCGCGCCACATTCATAGGTCTGCCCCTCCGGCGCATTGAAGGTGGCGGGTCGGTAGTCGGCCTCTGAATAGGGCTGCGGGCTGACCCCCAAGTGGGCCGCATCAAAATCCATCCAGTCCGAGGACAGTTCCGCCATGTGGCGGAAGAATCCCGAGTCCGCCTTCTTGACCAGCATCCTGGAAAAAAGCGGCACCCATCGGCCGATGTGTTCTTTCACGAACTTCTTCTGGGCGTCGACGACGATTTGAACCTTCTCGGCTCCGTCATGACACCGCGCATAGGATTCCTTGTACGCGAGAAAATGCATGAACTCCAGTTCCACGCTCAGGTGATCCATGCGCTCATGAATATCCCGCGAGAGTTCGACGCCGAAGGCTCGGTAGAACCCGGCGATATCTCCCATGACGTGAGCTTGGCCGAAGACGTGGTCGTTGCCGAAGAGGGTTTCGTACGGTGGGCAATCCAGGGTGATGACATTACTGAACACGCGCCGGTGTTCTGCCTGCAGATCGGCCAATTGCCAGTTGGCGCATTCGGAGGCCACCCATCCATCGATCTGATCCAACGACTTCGAGATCGCCGCCAACTTGGTCTTGGCCCGTTCCCCGCCAATCCCTTCCAGCGCACGGCCGAGGCTCTCGACTGCGGAGCGTCCGTCTTCCACGAACTCCCCGCTTTGCAGATAGTCTAAAAATTCTTCGTCTTCCGGATACAGCATGCTCCACGAGATCAACAGGTAGAGCTTGCTGCGTCCTAACGCCCGTTCAACCGCCGGCGAATCCTTGAGGGTGCCGGTGCCAGGAATCATCGTCACAGGATTCACCATGCTTCGCTGGCTTTCCTTCGTGCTCATTTCCACCCTCCTAAGTACGAGACCTAGGGGAGGCAGGATCTCTCAACCCCGTTTCCCTGCGTCCCTCGGCCTCGACACTTTTGGCGTAAGCGTGCGTATCATAGGCAATGCCAAATTGGAAGTCAAGCCAGAACTAGGCCTCTAGCCAAGTCCATGATTTTACAACTTAACATGCTCGAAATAGCTCATTTTGCCGGTTATTTCCCTGCGCTTACATCCCAGCGGGCGGCCCGCCTGAGGCAAGAAACCGCGCGGGAGTCACTTTGATGGCAATTTTATCGTTCACCGTCTCACAGGTCTGCTCACAAATCCCACAACCCACGCATCGGCTCTCTGCGACCAGGAGATGGAAGGCCTCGAAATCCATGGCCAGCGCCTCGGTCGGACAGCGGGACACACAGGCATGACAGCCTTGTCCGGCCGTACAGTCTCGATGGGACACGACGGCCAGCCCCATCGCCGCCTCTTCGCGGCCTGCAAGCGGGCGCAACGCGTCCGTACCACAGGCTGCGATGCAGGGAAAATCTTCACAGAGCTGGCAGGGCATCTCGTCGGGGAAAATAACCGGCGCGCCGGTTTGAAGGTCGGGCTTGATGCTCCCATAGGGACAGGCTTTGAGGCAGTCCCCGCAGCGCGTGCAACGCTCCAGGAACTCTTCCTCCGCAACCGCGCCGGGCGGCCGGAGCCAGTCGTTGCGCCGCTTCGGCGGGGCTTCCGCAGGCTCCGACGGCGCATCGCGATGCTTGACGAATTCCTGCGCCGTCTTCGCCAACGACAGGACCGAATCCTTCAGAAAATGCCGACGCCCGTATTGTGGATCCGTCGCCATACTCCTGGCCTGTCCTACATGACCCCATCCGCCCGCAGCTTGTAGACCTCGACGCAGCGGTCGCAGGCGCCGAACTCCGTATCCCAACCGGGATGGTTTTCCCTGATGAAGTCGAGCACATGCTTCTCCAGCTTTTGTTCAAGATCTTCCACCCAGGAATAGGTCGGAAACCGGCAGAGCGGACAAGGGAAGCCCGGCATCAGCATCACCTTGCTTGGAACGTCCGGCACCTCTCCGCCTTCGATATCCAATGCCCGATCCATGACGCGGACGGTGTCCGAGGCCATCTCGATCAATTCCGCATGCGTCAACATCTCCGACTGCCATAATCCCTCGAACACCGACTTCAACTGCGCCGGCGGAATCTTCCGGTACCACGAGCGGAATTCCTTGAACCGATCTTCCCGGCTCAACATGGATTCCTGCCCGGTTCGAATCAGCCGGCTATCGATGTTCTGGCACCACAGCACGCGATAGCGGTGCAAGATCAGCGTCTCTTCGCCTGGGTTCTGCCCGACTTTGGTGTCCGGATCATAATTAAAGACCGGGTCGAGCATGTCGGAGATGTGCATGAGTTCGTGGCGGCAATAGC
>SCVQ01000108.1 GCA_004296865.1 Nitrospirota bacterium | reverse complement strand
GGTCTGACCGGAAGTAGCGAGCCCGGCATCAGAGCGGCAGTCGGCAAGGCGTTGGGAAATGGCCGAGGGGAGGATGTGATCGGGGCCTTGCAACTCTTGCTCGGCGATCCTCTGCCGCGACCTCGGATTGCAGCTGCTAGATCGTTGGGTCAAATCGGCGGCAAAGAGCTGGTCCCCATGTTGAAAAACGCTCTCAAAGATCAGGACGATGCAGTCCGTGCGACGGTAGGAGGGGCGCTCGGCCGTGTTCTGTACGGACATAAATGATCGCGTAACTCATTGAAATAAATAATCAATGCGACGACTGTTGGGCTTTGTCCTTGACAGGGTTTTGGGATTGCTGTATACAACGCGCTTCGTCAATCTCAAAGATGGCCTCTCCAACCAGGGGTCAGGCAAGCAACGGCCAATCCGATCAACGGTTGAGCGTAGCGCTGACCTCCCTTGCTGGCGGGGAGGAAGATAGAGATTGAGTTCTTGAGTCTGAGTGTGTTGTCACAGAGGCCAGAAGGATCCAGTCGGATCTGACGGGTTCAATCACCAAGGAGGCAGTCTTATGAAGAAGGGTTTGTTCATCGCAATGTTTGCTCTCGTGGTGGCGTCGTTCTTGGCGGCGCCCCTCGCCTCATACGCAGGCGGAACGATCACCGGCAAGGTGACCTACGCCGGCAAGGCGGAGGAAAAGGAATTCTCATTCGCGAAGTTCCCCAACCCGAAGTTTTGTCCGAAGATCCCGAAGAAGGAACTCTCCCAAGGGGATAAGCGCATCTTGAAAACCATCGAGGTCGGCAAGGACGGCGGGCTTGCGCATGCGGTCGTGTCCGTGACCGACATCGAGGACAAGGCGTTCATGGACGGCTACAAGGGCACCGACGTGGTGGCGGAGTTCTGCGAATTCCAGCCCTACACGGGCGTGGTCGTGAAGCAGAAGAACTTCCACGTGGAGAACCACGACAACGATCCCGATGACCCCAAGTCGGTGAAGGGCGTGCTGCACAATCCGCACTCCTTCGAAGTGATGGGCGCCAGCTCCTCCACCATCTTCAACATCGGTCTGGCGGAGAAGGGCTCCAAGCTGGACAAGCCGGCGGTGCTGCGCAAGGACAAGCAGGGCTCCATGATGCGGCTCCAGTGCGACCAGCATGAGTTCATGCAGTCCTTCTTCCTGCCGGTCTCCAGCCCGTACTACGCCGTGGTGAAGGAAGACGGCACCTTCGAGATCAAGGATGTTCCGGCCGGCAAGCACAAGGTGGTGGCCTGGCATCCGTTCGCAGGCAAGGTCGAGGCCGAGGTGGACGTGCCGGAGGGCGGCAAGGCCGAAGCCAAGTTCCAGGTCAAGAAGTAACGGTTCGTCCGATACAGGCAGTCCCTTCGTCGCCTGCAACAGGGGCAGTGATCAGTCGGTCACTGCCCCTGTTTTTTTTCCTGTCCCCCCGCGTCCGGACTGCTTCCGTTCCGTCTTGTCCTGCCCGTGCGGCTCCTTGCCTTTCAAGGATCGAACTGGGTAAGATTGCGCGTTTCCCAATGAAAACACAGCGGCCGTCGCTGTTGTTCTGAGGCCTTTGGTACAACGAGATGCGACGAGAGCTATCGCTCGCCGAAATTTTTCAGATCGGGTATTACTGGGAAACGAAGGTCCTCCTCACGGCGGTGAGGCTGGACGTGTTTTCGGCCTTGGGGGGCAAGGAGTGCACCGCTGCCGAGGTTGCCCAAGCGATCGGCGCGGACCAACGGGCGCTCGGATTGCTGCTGAATGCCTTGGTGGCGATGAAGGTGCTGGCCAAGACGGGCGACCGTTTTGCCAATACGGTTGTGGCGAAGACCCATCTGGTCAGGTCTTCTCCGAACTACGTGGGGCATTTGCTCCTGTTGCACGACGCCGAATGGAACAATTGGGGCAAGTTGGAGGAGACGGTCCGGACCGGGCGTTCGCCGGTCACGCGCCATGTGTTTGAAACCGATCCGGAACTGGGGGCGAATGTCCTCTCCGTGCTGGATCGCATCGGCCAGCAGAGCGGGCCGGGCTTGGCGAAGCGGCTGGAGCTGGGGGGAGTCAAGACCCTTCTGGACCTCGGAGGAGGGGCCGGCACTAATGCGATCGCCTTTTGCACGCACTATCCGCAGATGAACGCCGTGGTCTTCGATTTGCCCCAGACTCTGAAGGTGACCGAGCGGGCGGTCAAGGAGGCGGGCCTCGAGGGGCGGATCACGTTGCGCGCGGGGGATTTCAACGCAGATCCCTTGGGCGGTCCTTACGACGCCGTGCTCATGTCGGATATCCTGCATTACCAGGGCCCCGAGGCGAACGCGGCGCTCGTGAAAAAATGTTTCGCCCATTTGACGGCCGGCGGCCGCCTGATCATCAAAGATCGGTTCTTGGAGGAATCGGGGATCGGACCGGCCTGGGTGACCGCTTTCGCGGTTCATATCCTGGTCAATACGGAAAAGGGCCGTTGCTACACGGTCGCCGAGGCCACAGGTTGGATGCAGGAGGCCGGCTTCCAGTCCGTGGTGGAACTCGAACGCACGGCGGTGGTTCAGGGCAGAAAGATTTAAGTTGAGAGTTTTGAGTGTTGGGTTTCTCAGAAACTGAAAACTAAAAACTAACAACTCGTAACTGGAGTCGAAGACGACATGCTTGAATGGTTGAAACAGCCGGGCTTCTTCGGCACCCATGCCACGCTCGGGGCCGACATCAGCCAACTCATGGCGACGTTGTTCACCGGCCTGTTCATCATCGGCTGGGTCCAGGCCAGGCGTCGGCAGGCCGACCGGCATCACTGGTTGATGCTGGGCGGCATGGTGGCGATGCTGGCGTTCTTTACGAGCTATTATTTGTTC
>SCVQ01000107.1 GCA_004296865.1 Nitrospirota bacterium | reverse complement strand
CCGACGTGGCCAATGCGGTCTTCGATGGGACGGACGCCGTGATGCTCTCCGCTGAAACGGCCAGCGGCCGGTACCCAGTCGAAGCGGTGCGCGTCATGGACCGCATCGTGCGCGCGGCTGAGGCAGGCGTGGAAACCCAAAAGCCGTCCCCGGTCCTGCGGCGCGCCGACGCGGAGGCGGGCCGGGGGTCGTTCCCGGAGGCCCTGTGCGAGGCTGCCTGTTCCGCGGCGGCCTCGACCGACGCCCGCGCCATCGTGATCTTCAGCGAATCGGGAGCGACCGGACGGTTGATGTCGAAACAGCGCCCCGCCGCGCCGATCATCGCGTTCACCCCTTTTGAAACGATCCAGCGGCGCATGGCGCTTTACTGGGGGGTGATTTCCCATCGGATGCCGCGGATCGCCCGGACCGACGAACGTATGCTGGAGGTCGATCGTCGCGTCAAAACGGAAGAGCTGGCCGCGACGGGGGATCGGATCGTGATCTTGTCGGGGACGCTGGTGGATCAGCCCGGCGGCACCAACACGATGAAATTGCATGCCGTGACGTGATGAGGCCCTTTGTGAGAAGACCGCCGATCGGATTCCTGTTGCGGATCGCCCTGTCCTTGCTCGTTGTGTCGGGGGCAATGGTTGAGGAGAGCCATGCCGTGACCGGGGACATCAGGAAGGACCCGGCGGCGGTCGTGGAAGCCTATCTCTCGCTGGACATGAAGGGCGCTCGCTTGGAAGCCGCCTCATGGGAGGCGCTCAAGCCCTATATCGATTGGAAAGAAGAACAGGGCTGGGAACATGCGGTGGTGATCGAGAGCTATGAAGTGGTGGAGGATACCGCGACCTGGGAAGTCCTCGGTCAGATGGAAGTCATCATCCCCGTGCGGTTTCAGGTGCTGGGGGTGATGTATTGGGAAACGGCCGCGTTCGTGCCGGAGGCCAAGACGGAAGAGTTCCGGATCCGGGTGAAGGTGGTGGAGGGGCGGTGGCGCATCATCGAGCCCCGCCTGGCTCCCCATATCGGCCGGAAGCGGTTGATCAACTTCGTGCGACGGGCGATCCTGCAGGAGCCCGACGCAAACCGGCAGGTCAAGCTGGCGGGCCTCCGGGACATACTGCGGAAAGCAGAAACCAAGAAGGAGCCGTAATGGTCGGCAAGGCATCCACGAAGACGTCCCCCACGCCGATCGATCTGATCATCTTCGACCTGGACGGCACGCTCATCGAGTCCAAGTGGGACATCGCGACGGCGGTCAACCTCACGCTGGCCGACCTGGACATCCCGCTGCGTCCCCAAGAGGAAATCTTCGGGTTCGTGGGCGATGGCGTCAAGCGCCTCCTCCGGTTGTCGGTCGGAGAAGAAAACCAGTCGCGCTACGAGGAAGCCTTGCAGGTCTTCCGAGGCCATTACCTTGCCCACTGTCTGGACCGCACGACCTTCTACCCCGGCATCGACCGGGTCCTCGCCCATTTTTCCCACAAGCGCAAGGCGGTGGCCACGAACAAGTCGCTGGAGTACACGACCAGGATTCTGGAAGGGTTGGGCGCCCACCACTTCGCCTACGTGGTCGGCGGCGACAACGGGTTCGGCCTGAAGCCGGAGCCGGGCATGCTCCTCAACGTGGTCGAAGCCTTGCAGGTCGAGAAGGAACGGACGGTCTTGATCGGCGACAGCACGAACGACATCAAGGGGGCCCGCAATGCCGGCATCCGAGTCTGCGCCGTGGGCTACGGCATGGGCAACCGCGAGAAGATGGAAGCCTGCCGCCCGGACTGGTTCATCGAACAACCGGAAGACCTCATCGAGTTGTTCATATGACCACGGAAGCGTCGCT
>SCVQ01000106.1 GCA_004296865.1 Nitrospirota bacterium | reverse complement strand
TTGGTGAAGGCTCCCTTCTCATGTCCGAACAGTTCGGACTCCAGCAGGGTGTCCGGCAAGGACACGCAGTCCACCGGCACGAACGGCTGCGCCGCCCGATGGCTCTGGCTATGGATGGCCCGCGCGCCCATCTCCTTGCCGGTTCCGCTCTCCCCATAGATCAGCACATTGGCGTCGGTCTTCGCCACCTTGCTCACCAGGTCCATGACGTCGAGGATGACGCGGCTGCGGCCGAGAATGGGCGCCGCGCCGGCTTTCGGCTGCCTGGCCGCTGGCTGGACCGGCGCACCCGCGTCGGGAGGACGAGCGGCGTCCCCGGCGAACGCCCGGCGCGCGACCCCTTCGAGCTCAGTCCCGGTAAAGGGTTTCACGATGTAGTCGAGCGCCCCCTGGCGCATCGACGTGACGGCGGTCTGGACGGTGGCGTGGGCGGTCAGCAGGACGACGTGAATGTCCGGGTCCAGTCGCTTGGCCGCGTTCAAGACACCGATCCCGTCCAAGCCCGGCATGCACAAGTCGGTCAGCACGAGGCCCGGCCGCTCCCGCTTGATGACGTCCACGGCACGGACCGGATCATGCTCCGTGAGACAGTCGTAGCGAAAACGCTTCAGGATGCGGGAGCAATTCTCCAACGCCTCCGGCTCGTCATCCACGATCAGAATCTTGCCTGGGATTCCCATATCGCTCCTCGCGGTTCTTCGGAAGTCGTCGTCAACGCTGGCAGGCTGACGGTGAAGCGCGCCCCGGCGGCCCCGTTCTTCGCCTCCAGACGCCCTTGATGCTCGGCGACAATCCCGTAGCTCAGAAAAAGACCCAGACCCGTGCCCTGCCCCGCGGCCTTGGTCGTGAAAAACGGATCGAACAGGCGGCCCAACACCTCGTCCAGGATGCCGGGACCGTTGTCGGCCACGGTCAACTCCACCCAGTCCCCTGCCTCGGTCCGCCGCCGCTCGGTGCAGACGGTGACGAGGCCCGGATCGGTGGCGCCCTGAACCGCGTCAATGGCATTGTTCACCAGATTGAGCACCACGGTCTCCAGCCGGTCTCGATCCCCCATCACGGGCGGAAGATCGGGGGCCAGCGTCGATTCGAGGCGGATGCGATGCGCGGTCACCCGTTCGCCCGCCACCACCAGGCAGGAACGGACCACACAGTTCAGATCGAGGGGCTTGAGCGTGGTGGCGGTGCCGCGGGAGAGGGCCAGCATGCTCTTGGTCACCCGGGAGATCCGCTCGGCCTGCGAGCGGAGGGCAGCGAGGTCTCGCGCCAGCTCGTCCGGCAGCGACAGTTGGGCGGCATCCGCCTCCATACATTCGATGCGGTTCAGGATGATCCCCAGGGGGTTGTTGATTTCATGAGCGATCCCGCTGGCCACCTTGCCGAGCGTGGCCAGGCGTTCGGAGAGCTCCAGTTTTCTCATCTGCCTGGCCACTTCGGAGGTTTTTTCCTCCACCCGACGGGTCAACTCGTCATTCATGGCCTCCAGTTCGGCACGCGAGGCTTTGAGCCGGCTCGCCATCCGGTGCACGGCAGTCGCCAACTCCTCGAACTCATCGCCGGTCCGGATGTCGATCGGGCCGTCATAGGTGCCCTGACTGATCGCCTCGACACCTTGGCGGAGCGTTTGGATCGGGCGGACGATGCGCGCCGCCACGTACCGGCCCATGGCGGCCAGCAGCCCGATCATGACCAGTCCGATCAACGCCAGGTTGCGGAGCTCCTCGAGATCGGAAGAGC
>SCVQ01000105.1 GCA_004296865.1 Nitrospirota bacterium | reverse complement strand
GAGGCTTGCCACGAACGGCAACCTCAACACCCTCACCCAACTTGCCGCGGCATTGGACCTCAGGATCGACACGCTGCTGGCCGATGATGCCTTCGATCCCCTCTCCCAGCAGGAGTTCAAGGCCGATCTTCCGCTCGACCGGCTGGAGGCGCAGCTCAAGACCGGGACACTGAAGCTTCTCCTCGTGGGAGCAGCCCTGCCGCAGTTCGGCGGCCAGCCCCTGTCGCTCGACAACCTCCAGGCCTGCGCAACGCTGGCGCGTCAATACAGGGTGCCGCTGGCGCTGGACGCCTCGATGCTGGCCTCCACCGCCTTTCTCTACAAGCTGAGCCGGGCACAGAAGGAGAACCTGCGTTCGCTCGTCCGCCGGTATGCCGAGGCCTGCGACATCCTCTACCTGAGCGGCCGCGAGGATGCCGGCTGCACACGGGCGGGCTCATCGCCACCAACGATCAGACCTTCTATGAAACCTTCCGCAGCCTGGTGGTGGTCTATGAAGGGCTGCATACCTACGGAGGCCAGGCCGGGCGCGACATGCAGGTCCTGGCGCAGGGCCTTCAGGACATGCAGGACGAGAGGCTACCTCACGTTCCGCCTGCGCAAGCTCGCCTACCTGGCCCAGCATTTGGAAGAAGCCGGGTACCGGATTTATCAACCGATCGGGCTCTCCGGCCTCTGCCTCGACTGCCAGGCATTGCCGATGACCTTGCCGGTTATCTCCTCCCGTCAATCAGCGCCTCTGGCCGCCAACCTGGCGGCCTTGCTCTACCTGGTCTCCGCCACCCGCGCCAGGCCGATCGGCCCGTCCCAGGCCCAGCGCGACCTCGATCTGCTGGGGCTCTTCGTCCCCCGCCGTTCCTACACGGAGCGACAGGTCAACTACCTGATCGAGAGCTTCGCGCAGCTCAAGCAATACAGGATCGCCAACCCCCTCTTCGTCGCGGCCCCGGAACCCCAAGCCGCTGAGTTGCTCCGCTACCAAGTGGAAGGCCCCTTCATCACCGAGTACCACGGTGACTTCATGCCGGCCAGGACGCCGGAGCCCTATTTCATCAAGGTCGTGGAGCCCTGCCGGTTGAAATCCGCCAAGGAACGCAGGCAGGCCATCCGAGAGGCCGGTCACAATACCTTCCTCCTCCGTTCCGAGGACATCTACATCGATCTGCTCACCGATTCTGGAACCGCCGCCATGAGCAACGAACAGTGGGCCAGGATGTTGGAAGTCCAGGAGTCCGAGCTGGGCAGCGAGGCGTCGCATGTCTTTACGGAGCGGGCTCACGATGTGCTGGGCTTCCGGTATTTCCTCCCCACCCACCAGGGCCGCGCAGCGGAACACATTCTTTCCCAGGCTATGATCCGCCCGGGCCAATACGTCATCAACAACATGTACTTCACCACGACGCGCGAGCATCAGGAGCGGGCCGGGGGCATCTTCGTGGACCTGATCGTGGATGAGGCCTTCGATCCTCGGTCCACCTGCCCCTTCAAAGGGGACATCGATGCCAGGAAGCTCAAGGACTTCATATCGAAGCACGGGCCCGAGCAGATCGCCTATGTCTGCGTGGAGACCAACGTGAACATGGCCGGCGGCCAGCCGGTCTCGCTGGATGCCACCAGGGAAATCTCGGCCATCTGCCGCTATTACCACATCCCGGTCATCTTCGATGCAACGAGAGTGGCGGAAAACGCCTACCTGATCAAGAGGCGGGAACAACCTTACGCCAACTGGACGATCAAGGAGATCATCGGCGAGCTGATGGCGCTGGGCGACGGCTGCACGATCTCGGCCAAGAAGGACGTGCTCGTGAACATCGGGGGCATCCTCGGCGTCAACGACCCGGCTCTTTACGAACGTTGCGCGTCTCTCTGCACGACCTTCGAAGGCACCCCTTGGTCCGGGGGCTTGGCCAGTCGGGACCTAGCCGCCATGGCAGTGGGACTGGAGGAGATGACCGAGTACGACTACATCAGTTCGCGTGTGGAGCAGGTCCATTACCTCTGGACCAGACTGAAAGAGGCAGGGGTGCCGGTCGTGGAGCCGCCCGGCGGCCATGCGGTGTTTCTGGACGCAAAGGCCTTCCTGCCGCACGTCCCCCAAGAGGAGTTCCCGGCCCAGCGGCTGGCCGCGGCCCTGTACGAAACGTCAGGCGTGCGCGGGATGGAGCGGGGCATCGTTTCAGCTGGCCGCGACCCAGCCACGGGCCTTCATCGGCCGTCGAAGCTGGAGCTGGTGCGGCTGACGATCCCCCGGCGGGTCTACACCTACAGCCACATGGACGTCGTGGCCGACGGCGTGATCGATCTGTATCAAAGCAGGGAGCAGATCAAAGGACTTAAGATGGTCTACGAACCCCCGACGCTCCGGTTCTTCACCGCAAGGTTCGAGCCTCTGTAGCTCGGCCACATCACCCGCTGAGTCGGCCCTCTCTTGACTCCCCGCCCCTCCTCAAGTACCGTATTCAAGGTTCCATTTCGGAACCATTTTGGGTGCTTCAAGGAGGAGACCGAGGAGGAGATAAAGAGACATGGCAACGCTCACGATCAAGAACATTTCCGATCGGGTGGTCAAGCGCCTGAAGGCCCGCGCGGTCCAGCACCATCGGAGCCTGAATTACGAGGTGATCGCCTGTCTGGAAGCGGCGGCCCAGGCGACGCCTGTCGATCCCGATTCATTCCTGGCCCGCGTCCGGTCGCTCCGACGGACACCGGCGAACTTCAGGTTGACCGACAAGACCCTGGCCCAACTCAAAACTGCGGGCCGG
>SCVQ01000104.1 GCA_004296865.1 Nitrospirota bacterium | reverse complement strand
GGTGTTGCGATACTTCCTCCTTTCAACACACTACAGGGGTCCGATTGACTTTTCGGATGAAGCGCTTCATCAAGCTTGGGCAGGTCTTGATAACTTGTATGATCTCTTTTTACGGCTTGAAGAGCCTAGCAACTCAGCGGGGTATGGCGATGAGGAAATGAATGAGATTTTAAACATTTTCCCCGACTCATTTAATGAGGCGATGGACGATGATTTTAATACGCCTGTGGCTCTTGCGAAGTTTCAGACCTTGCGCGGAGAGATTAATCTACGGTTGTTAACAGGAGGATTGTCTCACGGAGTGAGGACAAATTTGCAAGAGACCTTGCGCAAGTTTGGCCGAGTTCTAGGCATCTTCCAGGTGCCAACAAAGGACTGGAAATTTCGTCCGGTCGACAAATCTTTCGGAGAAAAAAATTCACAGCTATCCGATGACGCCCTAAAGAACTTAATTAATAAACGGAATGAAGCCAGGAAGAGAAAGGACTTCAAGCGGGCGGATGAGATCAGGAAGTTTCTTGCATCGGAGGGCATCATCATCGAGGACAAGCCCGATGGAACCAGTCGCTGGAAGCGATAACGCCCCTGAGCTTCTCTACGGCCTTCACACGGTGCGGGAAGCGCTCCGGGCTGGCACCAGACCGTTGTTGAAGCTTCTGGTGGTGCAAAGGGACAAGCAATTTGCCGAACTCGTCGGGCTGGCGCGGGCGGCAGGGGTGCCGGTCCAGATCGAACCGCGCCCGGCCCTGGATCGGCTGGTGCCGGACGGTCGGCATCAGGGCGTCGTTGGGATGGTGGCCTCCAAACGCTACAGCGACCAAGACGAGATCTTGGAATACGCGCGCCGGCGCAATGAGCCGCCGTTTGTGTTGGTGCTGGATGGGGTCGAGGACCCGCATAATCTGGGCGCGATTCTGCGGACGGCTGAGGCCGCCGGCGTCCATGGGGTCTTTATCCCGGAACGCCGATCGGTGGGGCTGACCGGCACGGTGGCGAAGGTCTCCGCCGGTGCGCTGGAGCATCTTCGCGTCGGACGGGTCCTGAATGTCAGCCGGCTGATCGAAGGGTTGCAGGCCAGTGGGTTGTGGGTCTATGCGCTGGAACCGCAGGCCGCAAAGCCCTATACGGCGCTGGATCTGCGGGGGGCGGTGGCGCTGGTGCTGGGCGGGGAAGGAAAAGGGGTGCGGTCCGGTGTGTTGGGAAAATGCGACGACCGCGTGAGCATCCCGATGCGCGGTCAGGTGGCCTCGTTGAATGTGTCGGCGGCGGCGGCGATTGTGTTGTTTGAAGCGGTGCGGCAGCGCATGGGCTGATCGCCGTCCGAGTTCCTGTTACCGGACTTTAATCATCCCGCCTTGGATGGCCGCTTTCAGAAGCTGGGCGGTGTTGGACACCCGGACTTTTTTCATCATGTTGGCGCGGTGGGCTTCCACGGTCTTCACGCTGATCTTGAGGCGCTGCGCGATTTCTTTGTTCTTGAGGCCGGTCCAGATGAGCTGAAGGATCTGCTGTTCCCGGCTGGTCAGGGCTTCGGGGCGCTTGCGCTTCGGGGCGGGGACAGCCTGATAGGTTTTCTTCACGGCTCGTTTCGTCGTCGGCCTGCTACGCATTTGCTCCTGCTCCTTTTTCTTCGATCAACAACAAAATGGAAGTTGATGCTCGGTGAGCGGTGATGAGAAATGAGAAAAAAGTATAGCAGGGCAGACCGGCAATGTAAATGAAACCATGTAAATGAAATCCGGGATCGGCGATCCGGCGGCCGGTGCGATCGAGGGGCGAAGGGCCGTGAGCGGGTATCGATTCGCACATCACCAAAATGAGGTAGAATGCCATCCATGATGTCCTATCTCCTCGCCTGTGTGGTCGGGGCCTTCGTCGGAAGTTTTCTGAACGTCTGCATCCATCGCCTGCCACGGCGCGAATCGGTCGTCCGGCCGGCGTCACACTGCCCGTCCTGTGCCGCGCCGATTGCACCCTACGACAACGTGCCGCTTGTAAGCTATCTGCTGCTCAAGGGACGGTGCCGGGCCTGCCACGCGCCGATCTCCATGCGCTATCCCCTCATCGAGCTCATCAACGGGGTCGGCTATGGTGTGATTCTCTGGTGGTTCGGGGCCGACTGGCCAGCCGCGGTCTACGCAGTCTTGTTTTCCGCCCTGCTGGTCGTCACATGCATCGACCTTGCGCATCAGCTCATCCCTGATGCGATCACCCTGCCGGGGATTGCACTGGGACTGCTCTGCGCCGCGACGATTCTTCCCGTTGGACTGCTCGATTCGGTGCTGGGCATCGGGCTGGGTGGCGGCATTTTGTGGGCCCTGGCCTGGATCAGTCCCTACCTGTTCGGAAAGGAAGGCATGGGTGGCGGGGACATTAAACTCCTGGCCATGATCGGAGCCTTTCTGGGATGGAAGCCGACGGTCCTGACCATCATGGTCGGCGCCGTGGTTGGTTCGGTGGTGGGGGTGGGGCTGATTCTTTGCAAGGTGCTGCGGCGGGATCAATATCTTCCCTTCGGTCCCTTCCTGGCTCTCGGTGCCGTGGTGGCCATGTTTTTTCACCGTGAGATACTGACCTGGTACCTGGGGGTGATCACAGGAACAGGATGAATGGTATTGGACGCCACGAACAGGTATTCCGCCGCCCGTTCTCGCCCGGCTGTATCTGAAGTTTTTCCCTCCGTATCCGATCGGTGACGCGTCGTCCCGACGACCGTTCATCAGTCGATCAGGCTCCTGACGCTCTGCCACATCGCGATCCGCTCGTTGCGACGGCCTTTTCGGCTGCCGCGCGATCCATGTCTGCCTTGCCTGTTTGCTTCTCCAGCCCTGGCATGGAATTTGGGTATGACCCGATGCGTCACCCGGTCTTTTCCCTCAGCCAACAATGTCAGGAGGGCAACATGTCGGAGCGAGGCGCAAGCGTGGTCGAGCTGATCTTGGCGATGGGACTGGTCGGTCTGATGCTGGCATTTGCCGGGGAGGGGTTTGTGGCTGCGGCGTCGCAGCAACAGGGGCATGCGGTGACGGCAGAACTGGCGGCCGAGCTTCGTGCGGCACGGTATCTGTCGATGATGAGGCGCGAGCGGGTGCGGGTGCGGTTTG
>SCVQ01000103.1 GCA_004296865.1 Nitrospirota bacterium | reverse complement strand
GAGCCAGGCGGCCAGGAGCGTAAACGGCAGCACCAGGACCTGGAAGAAGTCCAGCCCGGCTCCCTGCCCCAACCGTCCGGAAATGCCGAAAAAGAACGACAGACCCAGCGGGGCCACCACGACCGCCAGCGGCAAAAACCACTCGATCCAGTTCTCGATCACGAACTCATAGCTCTCCCGGATCACGTCGAGCGGGGAATGGTGGCGGACCTGGTAGATCACTTCCGGGGCCGGATTAAGAAAGATGAAGAATAGCAAGAAGATTGCCGCGGCGAGAAACGGTCCGTTGGGGTTGACGGTCATTCCCTTCTCCAGCAACATCATCGGCACCCAGAGCACGAACCCCAGACCGATGACGTCCCAGAAATACTGCCCGATGCTCCCCCAGATGTCCTGAAACACCATGCGGCGGGCGCCCGCGACCGCCTGCTCAATCAATCCCAAGGTCGCGCCGATCAGGAGCGCATTCACTGCGCCCAAGATGAACCCACCCAGGAGCCCCAGCGGGGCTGCGATGGACGTGGCTACGACCATCAGGCCGGCAAAGAGGACGACGGCCAGGGCGACCATCCAATTGCGGATAAACGACCGCAGGGTGGCGCGGAACGCGCCCTGGTACAATCGCAGGGTGGCTTGCAGATTCTCAGTCATATAGCCTCAGTCGTACAGAAGACCAGCGTGCTGGTGATTACCGGGGCCGTCTCATCCATTGCGCAGCCTTTCTGGCTAGAATGGTCCTCGGCGTGCAGCGGCTCAGCCAAGCCGTCAATGTTCCGCTCCAGTTGGTCGTGACCATGGTGGGGCCAGGGTCCAGCGCGGCCAGGGAGACCGCCGCCACCTCCGCCGCACTCTGCGCCTTAAACGGACTGTTGGGCCGAAGCCCGGCGGTGTGGTGAAAATCGGTCACGGTCGGTCCCGGGCAACAGACCTGGACACGGATGCCGGAGGAGCGAACTTCCTCGGCCAAGGCTTCCGAGAAGGTGATGAGGAAGGCTTTCGTCGCGGCATATTCCGCGATATAGGCAACGGGCATGAACCCTGCCGTCGAGGCGACGTTGATGATTGCGCCGGAACGCCGCTCGACCATGTCCGGCAGGAACAGTCTGATGCTTTCCACCACGGTATTGACGTGCAACCGGAGCATCGCCTGTATGCGGGCCATCGGCAGGTCGACGAACTCCCCGAAGAGCCCGAAGCCGGCATTGTTGACGAGGAGGTCCACCGCCTGACGCCTTGTGCGGGCTGCGGCGAAAAGCCGGTGGGCCGCTTCCGGCTCAGCCAGATCCAGCACCTCACACTCGACGGCGATGCGATGCCGGCCGGACAGTTCTGCGGCAAGCTGATCCATTCTGGCCGCATCCCTTGCGATCAGCAACAGGTCGTACCCCTGTGCAGCCAGCGCGCGGGCATATTCGGCGCCGATCCCACGAGACGCGCCGGTAATCACCGCAAAAGGTCTCACGCGCAACTCCACCCGGCCATCATGTGCCTGTTACCTCTCTAGGCTCTGCCGATGGACAATAGTCCGGAGCATCCTTTCCGGTCAAGTCGTTCGCGCCAGCGCTTTTACTGAAGCCGCGCTTGACCCCTTCCCCTTCCTCCTCTATAACCGAAGGCGAGCCTGGCTCTTTTATTCGATTCGGAGCACGATGTCCCATCCTCTTGATGCCCTACTGCGACCGCGATCCATTGCGGTGGTCGGCGTCTCGCACAAGCCCGGCGCGATCGGCCGCGTGGTCTTCGAACGACTCCAGTCCTTCGGTTTTACCGGTGCTCTCTACCCCGTTAACCCTGCGATCGATGTCATCAACGGTATCGCGGCCTATCGGACCGTTGCCGACTGTCCTGGCCCGGTGGACCTGGCCGTCGTCGTGGTTCCGTATCGCCAGGTCGAAGCCGTCGTGGAAGATTGCGCAAAGGCCGGCGTCAAGGGACTGGTGGTCATCACCTCCGGCTTCAAGGAAGTGGGCCCTGAAGGAGCCGAGCGGGAACGACGCATGCTGGGCCTCGTCAAACGGGCCGGCATGAGGATGATCGGACCCAACTGCATGGGCATCCTCAATACGGACCCGACCGTCCGCATGAACGCCACATTTTCATCGGTGACGCCCCTGCATGGTCCGATCGGGGTCATCTCCCAGAGCGGGGCGCTCGGGCTGACCATTCTGGACGTCGCCCGCTCGCTCAACCTGGGCATCGCCGCCTTCGTCAGCACCGGCAATAAGGCGGACATCTCCGGCAACGACCTGCTGGAATATTGGGAGCAGGATCCGGCCATACGACTGATCCTGATGTACATCGAAAGCTTCGGCAATCCCACTCGGTTCCGCGAGCTGGCCGGCCGCATCGGCAAGCGAAAGCCCATCATCGTGGTCAAGTCAGGCCGGACGACGGCGGGAGCCAGGGCCGCCTCCTCGCATACCGGCGCCTTGGCCGGTGAAGATGCCCTCTTCGACGCCCTGCTGCACCAGTGCGGGGTGATCCGCGCCGAGACCGTGGAGGAATGGTTCGACTTCGCCCTCGCCTTCGCGCACCAGCCGCTCCCGCGCGGCCCCCACGTCGCC
>SCVQ01000102.1 GCA_004296865.1 Nitrospirota bacterium | reverse complement strand
TCGCGACCAGGAATCCGGTCATGAGGGGTCCGGCCGAGGCCAGTACGCGTCCGGCGTTGAAGCAGAAGCCGGCGCCGGTCGCGCGCAGGCGGGTGGAATACAATTCCGGTAAGTAGATGGGAAAACCGCTGAAGAGGCCGTTGTTAAAGAAGCCGAGGATCGGCAACAACAAGAGCACATGGGTGTAGGCGTGGGGTGTCAGGTAGGTGATCGGCAGCATCACCAAACTGCCGGCGCACATGAGGGCGAAGATGGGCCGTCGGCCGAAGCGATCGGCCAGCGGGCCGAAACTCAGGTATCCGAAGAGGGACCCGCAATTGAAGGCCATGATGGCATAGCTGACGTAGCCGGCGAGGGCCGCTTTGCCGAGCCCTTGCATGTCCGGCAGGGCGCCGATCAACGTCGGCGTCCAGTTGGCTCCTCCCCAGAGTCCGAAGACGGCGACGAAGGCCAGCACGGAGCCGACCCAGGTGTGCCGGCGCAAGTCGCCGTGAAAGAGCTCCGGAATCTTGACGCGCCCGGCCGTGCCGGCTAAGAGCTCTTGCCGGTGCGCCTGCACCCATCGTTCCGGCTCCTTGACCCAGAGGCGGATCAGCAAGGCCACGAAAGCCGGCAGGACGCCGACTAAAAAGAGCACCCGCCATCCGTACCCGCGCAGAAGCAGGTTCGCGGCTGCGGCCAGGAAGAACCCGGCCGCCCAAGCCGATTGCAAAATGCCGCCGGCCTTGGCCCGTTTGTCTTCCGGCCAGACTTCCGCCACCATGGCCGCGCCGGCCGCCCATTCCCCCCCGATCCCCACGGCCGTCATGAACCGATAAAAGGCCAGGTGCCACCAATCCTGGGAGAGGGCCGCCAGGCCCGTGAAGGTCGCATAGATCAAAATCGTGGCGATCAGCGTCTTGGTGCGGCCGATATAGTCCGCGATCACTCCGAACAGGACCCCGCCGATGGCCCAGCCGATCAGGAAGATCGAGAGGATGATCCCGCCATACCAGCCGATGGTGGCCTGACTCACCGGCATGCCGGTGGCGCCGCCGAGCAATTCTTCCAGCGCGGGATGGAGGACGATCACGTAAATCGTGGCGTCCATCGAATCGAAGACCCACCCCAGCCAGGCCACGAAGAGGACCAGCCATTGGTAAGGCGTGACCCCCTCGCACCAGGGTCGCTGGCGGGGTCGTTGGCAGGGTGGTTGGATAGTGGGGCTGTGCAGCGGGTGCTGTGTCGGCATCATGACGTGCCAGGCTACGCAGTGAAGAGGCGGCCTGTCAAGGGCAGGTCCGTCCAGTCGGTTGCCGCCGGTCCGGCCCGATGCTATAGTTTTACGACCTATGGCACGCATGGATTTCTACCACACGCTCGGCGTCTCGCGGGAGGCCTCAGACGAGGAGATCAAGAAGGCCTACCGCAAGCTGGTCTTCGAGCATCATCCGGACCGGAACCCCGACAGCAAGGAGGCCGAGGCGAAGATCCGCGAGATCAATGCCGCCTATGAAGTCGTCGGCGATCCGGAAACCAGACGGACTTACGAACGGCTCCGGTTCGGCGAGGCCCAATACACCGCCGTGGACGTTCCCGATCCCGCCGTCGTTCTCGAGGCGATGGCGCAGAAGCTGTACGACGAAGGGCGGAAGGAAATCTTCGCGGTCCTGATGAAGGATCTCAAGCGCATCAAAGTGGAATTGGAGATCGTACGGGAGCGGACGGTCACGCGACAGGGCTACGATTCTTTCAAGGAGCCCGTCGTGCTGGAGCGGGCGGGGGAAGTCCTCAAGGAGTTCGTGACCCCGGCGATGGAGATCAGGAAGAAGCGGCTGCTGGACGTGGCGGTCCAGATGATGGCGTCCCAAGGAGTGATGGCCCAACCGGACGACCGGCGGGCCGACGCCGTGCGGGCCCAGCTTCAGGAGGCATTTTTGCGAGGGCGGCTCAGCGGCTTCCAGAACGCGCTGGAACTGCTGTACGTGAGACGGTAAGGGGAGAGCCGATAGCGAATGGCGTATAGCTTATGGCCTCAGAGATTGAACTCTTGCTATATGCCATACGCAATATGCTCCGACTTCGTGGCCATCAGCCATTGGCCATATGCTCGTTCTTTAGTGGGCCGCTGACGAACCGGCCGGCCTGCATGACGCCGGTCAGCCGTTCCCGCCGTTGCAGCAAGCCGATCTGCTTGAGGGGGTTGCCGTCCACCACGAGGAGGTCCGCCACCTTGCCCGCCTCGATGGTTCCGACCGACTGCTCGAGGCCCAAGAGTGTGGCGGCGGACGACGTCGCGGCCAGGATCGCCTCCATGGGGCTCATGCCCAGCGCGACCATCCGGTCCAACTCCTGTGCATTGTCTCCGTGATGATTGAACGGCGTCCCGGCATCGGTGCCCAGCGCGATGGGGATGCCGGAGCGGTGGGCCTTTTTGAAGCTGGCTTCATGCCGCGCCCGCATCGTCTTGGCCTTGCTCACGGCGGTCTCCGGCACGCCGCAGGCCAGGCCGCAGGCGGCCGTGGTGGCCAGTGCGGAGAGGGTGGGGACCATGAAGACCCCGTGCGCGCGCATCAAGTCGGCGGCTTCGTCGTCCATCAAGGTGGCGTGCTCGATCGAATGGGCTCCGGCCCGGACCGCGTTTTTCATCCCCTCGGCCCCGTGGGCATGGGCGGCGACCCGGCGGCTGGCTCTGCGGGCCTCCTCCATGCCGGCGGAGAGTTCTTCAAACGTCATCTGCGCGCAGTCCGGAGAAGTGCCGGGCGTGAGCACGCCCCCGGACGCGATGAACTTGATGACCTCCGCTCCGGCCGCCAGTTGTTCGCGGACCGCTTGCACGACTCCCACCGGCCCATCAGCCTGGCGGCCGATGAACCGGGCGTGGCCGCCGGTCATGCAGATAGCCAGTCCGGCAGCCAGAATGCGCGGGCCCGGCGCGATCCCCGCCCCGATGGCCTGTTGGAGAGCGAAGATTCCGTGGTCCCTGGCCCCCAGGTCGCGGACCGTCGTGAAGCCGGCTTCGAGCGTCAGGCGGGCGAATCGGGCTGCCTTGAGGAGGGTCAGGGCCTGGTCTTCTTCACGAATGGCGCGGACGACGTCCGGGTCGGCTCCCAAGCAGAGATGGACATGGCAATCGATCAGCCCGGGCAGCACGGTCATGCCGCGGGCATCGATCGTGACGGCGCCGCGTGGAACCGACACCTGTCGTTCCATTCCGACCGCGGCGATCCGACCGTCTTGGATCAGGATCGTGGCCCGCTCGAGCGTGCGGCCGCGGCCATCGATCACACGGGCCTGTCGAAGCGCGATGGGCGCCGGTGTTCCGCGGCTTGCTGTGGGTGGTGTCTTCATGGTCCGTTACTGGCCCATCGGGATCGTAATCACCACCCCTCCCATGACATCGTTGAGCTTGAAGTCGCGTCTGGGGCTGTTGGGATGGGCATTGTGACAGGCCGCGCAAGCCTGGGCGACCGCGATGTCGGGATAGATGGCTTGAAAATACCGTTCCCGTCCGATGTGCACGAAGCCGGTATAGGGTTTCGACGGGTCCTTGGCGATGGCTTCCAGCCCCTTGCGCTCGAAATCCGTTGCGGGCGCGTTCCAGACATAAATGGGCGTCAGGCTGGCCAGCCGGTACTTGACCCCGTTCCCCTTCTCCGCCACAAGCCGGCCGGTCTCGATCAGGAACTGCGCCGGCAGCGGAAGGGCATTCTCCCGCCGCCAGTGTTCCGCCGCTTCGGCGATGCCCTTCTCCTGCAGTTTGTCGACGATCTCCGTCGCATAGACCGTCCGGTTCGCCTCGATGATGGCGTGGACGTAGTCCGCGACGGTCTCCGGAGGAATCGCTCCCATCCCTTCCGATTTCCTCATCATGAAGGCGAGGCTTCCGTACCCGATCCCTGCGAGGAGGACGAAGGTGAGGATCACGATGCCCCAGACGACGCTCGTTCTCATGGCCGATCGTTCCCTTTCTTCGGAGCTCGGATGGCGTGTTCGGCGCGGACGTCTTTGTGGAGACCGTTCTTGCGATAGACCTGCAGGGCGGATTCCCTGGCCGGCCCTGGCCGGCCGGTCCCTGGGCGACCGAGAAAGATTTCCTCCAGCGCGTCCACGAGCGTGAGGACATTGTTTCGGGTCGATGACTCGCCCATCAAGCCGATGCGCCAGACCTTCCCCTGCAGGGGGCCGAGTCCGCCGCCGATTTCGATGCCGAATCGTTGCAACAGCTCCGCCCTGACCGGAGCCTCTTCCACCGAGGATGGCAGCAGGACGGCGTTCAGGCTCGGAAGTCGATGTCCCTCTTGCGCAAAGGGCGTGCACCCAAGCGCGGCGAGGCCTGCCATCAAGGCGTCGCTGTGCAGCCGATGACGTGCGAACCGGGCGTCCAGCCCTTCTTCTTCGACCAGGCACAAGGCTTCCCGCAGCGCATAGAGCATCGAGATCGGCGCGGTATGGTGGTAAGCTCGCTTGGCCTCGGCCCAGTAGTCCGCAATCAGCGAGAGGTCCAGGTACCAGCTCTGGCAGGGAGTCTTTCTTGACCGGATCGTCGCCAAGGCCCGATCGCTGAGCGTCAGCGGCGCCAGCCCCGGCGGACAGCTCAGGCATTTCTGGGTGCCGCTGTAACAGACGTCGATGTTCCAGCCATCCACGTCAAGCGGGAGGCCTCCCAGGGAGGTGACGGCGTCCACGACGAAGAGCGCGTTGTGTTCACGACAGAGCGTGCCGATCGGCTCCAGCGGTTGCTGCGCGCCGGTCGAGGTTTCCGCGTGGACCACGGCGACGACCTTCACGGAGCCGGCCCGCTGGAGCGCCTCGGCGATGGCGTCCGGCTCGATGATCCGGCCCCAGGGAGCCTCGACCCGGATGAGCCGTCCGCCGCATCGTTCCACGATCGCCGCCATGCGGGATCCAAACACGCCGTTGATGCCCACGAGGACCGGATCGCCGGGCTCCACCAGGTTGACCAGCGCGGCCTCCATCCCGGCCGATCCCGTGCCGGACAGGGCGATCGTGAACGTGTTGGTCGTGCGGAAGACGTGTCGCAGTCTGTGCTGGATCTCATCCATGAGGCGCAGGAATTCGGGGTCCAGATGGCCGAGCAGGGGAGCGGACATGGCGTGGAGTACGCGCGGATGGACCATGCTCGGACCAGGCCCGAGCAGGAGGCGGGGCGGCGGTGTGAATGCGCTGGTTCGTTCAGCGACCATGCCCGGTTGTCCTGCAAGCTCTTGCATGTCGTGCGCCGTTCCCTGAAGCGATTGCGCGGTAGTATATCGGACCGCGGGAGTTTTCGCCAGCGGCGCCCGTGCGTCGTGCGGCGGCACCGATTCACAGCGGTTCGTGACTTCTGATTCATTGCCTCGAAAGCGCATGCTATACTGCGCGCCGATGGAACCGGGAGAGGACGCAGGAACAGCCGTGCCGCCATCGGGGGATCATGACGGGGCGCCGGCCTCTTCTCCGGGACCCTCGGCTCAGGACCATGCCGGCTGCTCCGAGTTGCCGCCGGCCTCCCGCTTCTCGTCTTTTCTGACCGGCCTATCCGTCTTGATCCTGCTCGGCGGCCTCGTGCTGTTCGGATGGCTCCAGTTCACCGTGCCGCGTCTTGACCGGGTGGCCTCGCCTGAGCGGGCGCTGGCCCTCATGGTCGGCCGCGAGATGGAGATGGAGGAGGCGCTGATTCGCGCGCCCTTGTGGGAGCGGTGGCTCTACGAAGTCACGATCAGCGAGAGCGCGAACGAGAAGGCCTTGGCGATCGACTGGTACGAGGAACTGGCCGGGCATTCGGGCGATGTCCGCGACGACCTCAGCCTGGCGATTCTGGAAGCGGAGGATGGCCGGCTGGAACGGGTCCGCCAGAAAGTGGCCGACTGGCAGAGTCGTCCCGAGCCCTTCCCGTCCTTCGCGCGGCTGCTCTCGGCAGGCTATCTAGAGCAGAAGCCCGGTCCGGCAAGCGCGCAGGCTTTGCAAGCCGAGTTGGCGGAACTGCTGCCGGGCGGCTGGTTTTACGACCGGCTCTCGTTGCATGTGGCGGAACGAGCCGGCGACCGCGCGTTCCTTGCGGCGACCGATCAGTCCAGGGCCGGCCGCGATGAGTTTCTCCTGGGGCGCGCGCGTGGGCTGGTCGCCGTTCAGCTCGGCAGCCTCCTGCTGGGAGCCCTCGCGCTGGTGGTGGTCGTGAGGCGATGGCGTGTTCCTGACGCGTGGCAAGTCGGGACCGCGCCGATCCCGCCGTCGTGGCGCGGAAAGGCCGGAGCGGTGGTGCTGGTTCGGGGGGGCGCGGTCGGAACCCTGTTCGTGCTCGGCTGGCTGTCGTTTGGGACGGAGGACCTGCTGTTGCGGGCCATCTCGATTCCGATGACCAACCTGCCGTTGCTCATCCTGGCTCAACAGCACCTGTTCTCACGGACGGGGCGCGGGTTCACGCAAGGCTTGGGCCTCCGTCCAGGCCCATTGGGCTGGGGGCGGCTTGTCGTCGTCGTTCCGGCCATTCTGGCGGTCGGGTTCGTCGGCGAATGGGGCCTGGGCCGGGTTGCCGACTCGCTGGGTCTGGCCAGTCACTGGACGGAGTGGTTCGACGGCGATCTGGTCTGGGGCGGCGGTGCGGTTCTATTGGTCAGCCTCTTGGAGTATGTCGTCTTTGCGCCGGTGTTCGAGGAACTGGTTTTCCGGGGCCTGCTCTTTGCGACCCTCCGACGGAAATTCGGGTGGGGCCTGTCGGCAATGCTCAGCGCGGCCATCTTTGCCGTCGCACATGGCTACGGGGTGTTGGGATTTGTCAGCGTGCTTTGGAGCGGGGTCTTGTGGGCCTGGGTCTATGAGAAGACCGGGAGCCTGCTCCCCGGCATGGTCGCCCATGCCTTGAACAACTTGCTGGTGTGTTTGACGGTCATGTGGCTGCTGCGATAGCAGGACGCCGAAAAAGGCCCCCAACTTTGTTCTCGGTCGCTCGAACCTCTCGACGTACTTCTCCAGTACGCCTCGAGGTCCTCGCTTCCTGCGGCCTCGTTGGCTGGCCTTTTTGAGCGTCCTGTTTGGCTACAGACAGATCCGCTTTTGCATCATTCCAACGCCCTTTGAGCTTCTGCAGATTCAAGCTCGTCCAGCGCGGCATAGAGATCCGGGTGTGTGAACGGATCGCCAAGCTCGGTGCGAAGCTTGGCGATGGAAATCCGTTTGCCGCGACGGTCGTGGGCTTCTGATTCAAGCGGCGTCACGTTCCAGCGGCGCTGTGCAACCTCGCAGATTTCGCTCCATTGTCGCGGCTGTCTGTCGCTGACGTTGTAGACCTCTCCCGGTCTGGCTCGCTCCAGGGCAAGCAGGCAGATGCCGGCCAAATCTTCCACATGGATCAGGTTCACATAGCGGGGCGAGGGACCGACACGGCCTCGCCTGATCCAGTCCAGCACGTTCCGTCCCGGACCGTAGATGCCCGCGACTCGAAGGATGATCGCCCGATGATTCAGGCGCAGGTGTTCCTCCCCTTGGACGCGGGGGAGGGTCTGGTCGATGGCCGACGATTCGTCGAGCCAAGTGTCCGATGTCCCTGTCGGCTTGTAGGCGGAGGTGCTTCCCAGGACGATCAGACGGCCGGCGTGAGGCGCGATCTGTTCGGCAAAGGCTGCGACGAGGTTCAGCGGCGCCGCAGGAAAACACCAGATGATCTGTGCGCCGCCGGGGACGTTTCGCCAGGTCACCGGTCGAAACAGGTCGAACTCAATTCGCTGTGGTGCGGGGATGTGCAAGAGATGATTGTGAGGCGATCGGCTGCTGGCTAGAACTGGCAAGCCCTTGGCTGTGGCCAAAGCCAAGAGGTGCCGGCCCGTGTAGCCGGCTCCCAAAATTACGATGGATGTGAGCGGTCCGTTTCCTGGTGGCATAGTCCTGTCTAGAAAGCCGAGCGCCATTGTACCCGATCGGCGAGGTATTGCGAGAGGGGGCGGACATGGTAAGATTTCATTCTCATGCCCCTTTCCCTCTTTCATCCGATCATCGCGGGCTGGTTTCGCGGACGCTTCGGAACGCCTACCGACGTGCAGGTCCAAAGCTGGCCCGCGATCTCGACCGGCTCCGATGTGTTGATTGCGGCCCCGACCGGCTCCGGGAAGACGCTGGCTGCCTTTCTGTCCTGCCTGGATACCCTCTTCAAACAGGCCCTTGCCGGTGAGCTGGAGGACAAGACGCAGGTCTTGTACGTCTCGCCGCTGAAAGCCCTCAGCAACGACGTCCAGAAAAACCTGCAACAACCCTTGGCCGAGATCGCCGACGCGGCCTTGGCCGCCGGTCTTCTGATGCCGGAGATCCGCGTGACGGTTCGGACGGGCGACACCCCCGCCTGGGATCGGCAACAGATGCTCCGCCGCCCTCCCCACATCCTGATTACCACGCCGGAGTCGCTTTACCTGTTGCTCACGGCCGAGAAGAGCCGTAAGGTCCTGCGCGACATCCGGACGGTCATCGTGGACGAGATTCATGCCGTGGCCCCCAACAAGCGCGGCGCCCACCTGGCGCTCTCACTCGAACGGCTCGAAGCCGTCACGGCTGTCCGGCCGGTGCGCATCGGTCTTTCGGCGACCCAACGGCCGATCGAGACGATTGCCGCGTTCCTGGTCGGGGAACGTGGCGCGTCTCCCGTGAAGCGGGAAGCGTCTCTCGTAAAGGGCGACACGAACGACGAGATACGAGCGACGAGCGACGTGATAATCATTGACGTCGGGCATCGCCGTCAGATGGACCTGGCGGTGGAGGTGCCCAAGGATGAACTGGGGGCTGTGGCCACGAATGCCATCTGGAGCGATCTCTACGACCGGATCGCCGACCTTGTCCGTGAGCACCAGTCCACCCTGGTCTTCGTGAACACGCGTCGGCTGGTTGAGCGAGTCGCGCACCACTTGGGAGAACGATTGGGCGAGCAGATCGTGGCGGCCCACCACGGCAGCCTGTCGCGGCAGATCCGGCTCTCGGCCGAGGAGCGGCTCAAGCGGGGGCAAACCCGTGTGGTCGTGGCGACCGCTTCGTTGGAACTCGGCATCGACGTGGGGACTGTTGACCTGGTGTGCCAGATCGGGTCTCCGCGAGCCATCGCCACCTGCCTGCAGCGGATCGGCCGGTCGGGGCATTGGGTGGGCGCCCTGCCGAAGGGCCGGCTCTTTGCCACCACCCGCGACGAGCTGATCGAATGCGCCGCATTGATCCGGGCGATCCGATCGGGGACGCTCGATCAGATTCTCATTCCTCCTGCTCCGTTGGATATCTTGTCGCAACAACTCGTGGCCGCAGCCGCCACGCAGGAGTGGCGGGAGGACGACCTGTTTGACCTGTGCCGTCGCGCCTATCCCTACCGTGGACTTGATCGGCGCGACTTCGACCAGGTGATCCGGATGCTGGCGGACGGCATTGCCACCAGCCGAGGCCGAAGCCGAGCCTACCTGCATCATGACCGGATCAACCGGCGCATCCGGGCGCGGCGCGGCGCCCGCCTGGCGGCGATCACCTCCGGGGGGGCGATCCCCGACACGGCCAACTACGCCGTCATCGCCGAACCGGACGGCACCCTGGTCGGATCGGTGGACGAGGACTTTGCCGTGGAGAGTCTGGCGGGAGACATTATCTTGTTGGGGAATTCTTCCTGGCGCATCCGGGGGGTCGAGACGGGGAAGGTGCGGGTGGAGGATGCCCACGGGGCGCCCCCGACGATTCCCTTTTGGCGCGGTGAGGCCCCCTCCCGCTCGGCCGAACTCTCGGCTGAGGTCGCGGCGGTCAGGGAACAGATCGATCGTCTCATTCGAAGAGAGGCCACAGATTCTTCTGCTCCCTCCATCAGCCATCAGCTATCGGCTATTCAATGGCTCCAAGAAGAGTGCGGCTTGGATCGCCGGGGCGCCGAGCAGGCTGTGGACTATATCGCAGCCGGCCGCGCGGTCCTCGGCGCGGTGCCGACCCAGGAGACGATCATTGCCGAGCGGTTCTTCGACGAAGGGGGCGGCATGCAACTGGTTCTGCACGCCCCCTTCGGCGGCCGCCTCAACCGCGCTTGGGGGTTGGCGTTGCGCAAGCGCTTCTGCGTGACGTTCGACTTCGAACTGCAAGCCGCGGCCACGGACGAAGGCATCGTGATCTCGCTGGGCGAGCGACATAGCTTTCCGCTGGAATCCATTTTCGGGTTCCTGCGTGCCGAGACCGTGAGGGAGGTCTTGGTCCAGGCCGTTCTGGCCGCACCGATGTTCGCCGGTCGTTGGCGCTGGAACGCCACGCGGTCTCTGGCCCTGCTTCGCTTCGCCAACGGGCGGCGCGTGCCCCCGCAGATCCAGCGCATGAGAGCGGAGGACTTGCTGGCGGCGGTGTTTCCTGATGCGGTGGCGTGCCAGGAGAACCTTCGCGGGGAGCGGGCGGAGCGAGCGGTGCCGGACCATCCGTTGGTCGTGGAAACAATCCGAGACTGCCTGACCGAGGCGATGGACCTGGACGGTCTCACGGCCTTGTTGCAACGGATTGAGGCGGGAGCGATACAATGTCGTGCGGTGGATACCCCGGCGCCCTCGCCGTTCTGCCACGAGATACTGAACGCCAACCCCTATGCCTTTCTGGATGACGCGCCGCTGGAAGAGCGTCGCGCGCGCGCCGTCGAACTGCGCCGGAGCTTGCCGCCTGAGTTGGTCGGCGACATCGGCGCGTTGGACCAGGCCGCCATTCTCGAAGTCGCCGAGGAAGCCTGGCCGGTGGTCCGTGATCCGGATGAGTTGCACGATGCCCTCTTGACGCTCCTGTGGGTCCCGGTCGAGCCGGCAGAGCCATGGACCGCGTATCTTCCGGCTTTATCACAGACGGGTCGGGCGACGGTTCTCACGGCAACCGCGATCTCCTCGCCTCACGCCTCACGCCTGACGCCTGACTTTGTGTCCGGCTGGGTGGCGGCAGAGCGCCTGGCTTCGGTCCTGACCCTCTTCCCTCATGCTGCATTGAATCCGCCCATCGAGGGAACCACACTCGATGCGCCGCCAGAGCGTGAAGACGCGATCGTATCGATCGTTCAAGGCTGGATGGAGAGCACCGGTCCTACGACCGCCGATGAGTTGGCCCAGAAACTTCACCTGCCGACCAGCGAGGTAAATGGAGCGCTGCTCCGACTCGAAGCCACCGGTCAGGTCCTGCGAGGCCGGTTCAGACCAATGGTGAATGATCAAGGTGGGAGTGGGAGGGGCGCGCTTCGCGGGGCCCCCTCCCACTCTGAAGAGTGGTGCGACCGGCGCCTCTTGGCCCGCATCCACCGCCTGACCGTCGGGAAGCTGCGGCGGGAAATCGAGCC
>SCVQ01000101.1 GCA_004296865.1 Nitrospirota bacterium | reverse complement strand
AGCGGCGAGGCATCAATCAAGGCAGACAGAGTCTCATTGGTTTGGCGAAGGAGCCCCTCCGTCCGCTGGCGCTCGGTGATGTCCCGCAAGATCGCGGTATAGAACGTGTGGTCGCCGATGGTTCCTTTCGAGAGCGAGATTTCCAAAGGGAATTCCGTCCCGTCGGCGCGGAGGCCGCACACCGCTCCCAACCGGCCCATAACCCGGTTGGTTTGGCCCGTCTCACCATAGCGCGTGATATGCTCTCGATGGGCGATGTGAAAGCGCTCGGGGATGAAGCGGTCGAGGGGCTGCCCGATCGCTTCCGCGGCGGCGCAACCGAACATCGTCTCGGCCGCGCCATTGAACAAGAGGACGCGATGGTCGCCGTCCACGATGATGATCGCATCCATGGCGGAACCGATGACCATCGCCAGATGCCCCTCGCTCTTCCGCAACGCCGCTTCCGCCCGCTTGCGCTCGGTGATGTCGTAATAGTGCTCGATGCGGCCGCCGGCATACAGACCCGTCCGGATCGGCATGCTCCGATGTTCGAGCCAGCGCTCGTCACGGTCGTCGCCGGCCGGCATATGAAAATCGAAGGAGGCCTCTTCGCCGTTCCGCTCATAGGTCTGCAGGACTTTAGCGGCGAATGCTTCGGGGGCCTCGAACAGATGCTTGATCCGCTCCTGTATGAGCTGCCGCTTGTCCTGGCCGATGACATCGACTCGTCGCAATCCGAAGTAGCGTTCCAATGCCTCATTGGCCCACACCACCCTGAACTCGGCATCGAGGATAAAGAGGCCGACGGCAGATGTGCCCAACACATCGTTGAGTAACGAGCGCTGCCGGGCTTCGCTTTCCTTCAACTCCCGCCGCTGCTGGGCCTGCGCGAGCACCGAGTGTACGGCTGCCGTCAGCCGGCCGATGTGCTGCGGCGACTTGAGGACGTAGTCGTCCAGACCGGCCTTCATCGCCTCCACGGCGATTTCTTCGCTGCCGGTCGCGGTGAACATCACCACCGGACAGTCGGGGGACCGGCTCTTGAACGCGCGCAGAACCGCCAGTCCGTTCGTCCAGCCCAGTTGGTAGTCGGTGATGACCAGGTCGAAGCCGCCCGCATCGAGCGCCTGGTCCAGACCGGCTGCATCAGCGATCGGGACTATGTGGGAGTCGGAAAATTCCTGGCGCAGCAGGCTCACGGCTATATCGCGAACCAGATGGTCGTCGTCGATGAGAAGGATACGTTGCACGATCATTTTTCCAGAAGCAACCCTTCGTCGGCAGCAGGGCCGAACCTGCTTGCGAACCTCACGAACGTCGTTCGGCATCCTGGAGAACGAGGACGACCGGCACCCAGGTGGCGCCCGATGTTCGCCTCTCTTTTCACTGCCACTAATGTTACGTATTACAAATTATACTTAAAATTGAAATCGGATCAAGGATTATCTCCGTACCTCCCGCTTCTTTGCTTTCGTCGGGAAGCCTTCAGCTTGGCTCTCCCGGCTGATGGCTGGGAACTGATTGCTGACGACCGCCTTCAGCGACCGGCAGCCTCACGATGAACGTGGCGCCCCGCCCTACCTCGGTCTCGCAGGTCACCGTCCCCTTCATGGCCATCACGATCGTGCGCACCGTCCAAAGCCCCAGGCCCATCCCCTGTTCCGGCGGCTTGGTGGAATAGAACGGCTCGAAGAGCCTAGCCTTGTCCGCCGGATCGATCCCCGGCCCGTCGTCCTGAATTCTGACTTCGACCCAGTTCCCTTTCTGTCCTTCTCCGGACGCTGATGGCTGACCGCTGACGGCTGAAAGCTGCGCACTCACCGTCAGCGTGCCCCGGCCATGCGCGGCCACCATGGCCTGGAGGGCATTCATCATGAGGTTCAGAAACACTTCTTGGAGTTGCTTCGGATCGGCCTGGACTGGGGGAAGATCCGGTGCAATGGCTGTTTCGACTCGAATCTGGTTCTTCATCAGCTCGTTGCCCAGAAACTCCAGCGTCTGCGTCAACATCTTCGGCACGACACAAGGCTCCTGCCGAGGCTGGTACGGCCAGGCCAGGGTGAGGAACCGCTCGGTGATCCGGCTCATCCGGCCGGCGGCCGACTCGATCTTCTGCAGATTGGCCGGCAGCGTCGCGTATTCCTGCTGGAGCAGCTTCTCCCGGAACAGTTGCAGGTAGCCGGTCAGGATGAAGAGGGGATTCCGGATTTCGTGCGCGAGCCCGCCCAGCAATTGCCCCATGGCCGCCAGCCGCTCCAAACGACGGGCTTGCGCCTCCATTTGCTTGCGCTCTGTGATGTCCTCAGAGATGCCGAGAACCCCGATGACCTGTCCGCCATGACCCACCAGGGGCACCTTGCTGATTCTCAACCAGAGGAGGCTCCCGTCCGGTCTCGTCTGCGACTCCTCGAAGTTCAGCTTGGGGACCTTGTTCTCCATCACCCCCCGGTCGTCGGCTCGGTAGCGCTCCGCCGTTTCTTTCCAAGCCAGATCGAAATCGGTCTTGCCGACGATCGCATCCGGCCCTTCAACCCCCGCAGCCTGGGCGAAGAGGTTGTTGCACCCCAGATAGCGCAGGGTCCGATCCTTCCAGAAGACATGCTGCGGAATGTTGTTCACAATCAGGCGGAGCATCTCCCGCGATTGAGACAATTCCGTTTCAGCCCGCTTGCGGAGCACCATGTCGCCGATGACCTGCGCGGCCGCGCGCGCATTTTTTTTGGCCAGTTCGAGAATGAAGGGGGGGATGGATTCATAGGAGCGGGAAAGCTGGAGCAGTTGTTCGGCGGTCACCCCGTATGCTTCTGCCAATTCCTGGAGTTTCTGCGGGTCTTGCGGAGGTTGGCCATATCCGAAATTGAGTGATCCGATGACTTCTGCCCCGGCCCGGATTGGAACGGCATAGAGCCGGATGCCTCCTTTACAGGGGATGTCAATTTCATGGTCCGTTTCTATGGATACTTTCGAGGCATCGTTCCAGCACGATTCATGGCAGAGCCACTTGCCGCTGTGCAACGCGGCACGGTTGTCCTCGGTCCCACACAACCGGCGGGACGCTTGGTCCATCATGCGACACCAGCCCGAGCTGAAGATGCCGCAGGCATA
>SCVQ01000100.1 GCA_004296865.1 Nitrospirota bacterium | reverse complement strand
GATGCGCCGGCTCTCAGGAAAGCGGACATCGGGATCGCCATGGGGGTGGCCGGCACGGGTGTGGCGAAGGAAACGGCCGACATGATCCTGTTGGACGATAATTTCTCCACGATCGTGAACGCGATCGAGGAGGGCCGCGCCGTCTATGCCAACATCCGCAAGTTCGTGACCTACGTGCTGGCCGGCAATGTTCCCGAAGTCGTGCCGTACTTGGGCTACGGGCTGCTCGGGATTCCTTTGGCGCTGACGATCCCTCAAGTGCTGGCGGTGGATCTGGGGACCGACATGGTGCCGGCCATTGCCTTGGGCGCCGAGCCACCGCATAAAGGGATTATGGAGGCTCCGCCTCGACCGCGGACCGAACGGCTGCTCAATCTGCCGACGCTTTTCCGGACGTATGCCTTCCTAGGCCTGATCGAGGCCGGGATTGCCATGGTCGCGTTCTTCTGGTTCCTGCGGATGCAGGGATGGACCTGGGGGGCTCCGCTGGCTTGGACCGATCCGTTGTATCGCCAGGCGACCACCATGACGTTCGCTGCTATCGTGATCGCGCAGGTGGCGAACGTCTTTGCCTGCCGGTCCGAACGGGTCTCGATTTTCCGTCTCGGTTTTTTGACGAATCGGTTTATCCTCTGGGGGATTGCCGTCGAGCTCTCCTTGCTCGCCGTGATCGTGTATACGCCCTTGGGAAATTTTATTCTGGGGACCGCGACGTTGCCGGCGTGGGTCTGGGCGCCGCTGATTTTTGGAGCCGTCGGCTTGCTGCTGGCGGAAGAGGTCCGAAAGGCGATGATGAAGAAATTGGACCATTGATGCATTGTCCAATGGTTCAATCGTCAATCCTTACGGCAATCGTCAATTCTTCTATGCGAGCCATGACGCTGGAGCAGAGCGCCGACGTCAGCGCCAATCCACTGGCGCTGAAGGACCGGCCGATCCCTGATCCTGGACCAGGGCAGGTGCGGGTCAAGGTGCGGGTCTGCGGGGTCTGCCGCACAGACTTGCACGTCGTGGAAGGCGAATTGCCTCAGGCCAAGCGGCCCATCGTGCCAGGCCACGAAGTGGTCGGGATCGTGGATTGCCTGGGGGCCGGCGTCCATACCATCGAGGAAGGGGACCGTGTGGGCGTGGCTTGGCTTCAAGGCACCTGCGGCCGCTGCGAGTTCTGCCTGGGCGGCAGGGAGAATCTCTGCGCCCAGGCGACCTTCACCGGCTACCACGTGGACGGAGGCTATGCAGACTACGTGGTCGTGCCGTCAGCTTTCGCCTATCCGCTTCCCTCCGTTTTCAGCGACGACGAAGCCGCGCCGCTGCTCTGCGCCGGGATCATCGGCTACCGGGCCCTGTGCCTCAGCGGGGTGAAGCCGGGCCAGCGCCTCGGCATGTACGGCTTCGGCGCCTCGGCCCACATCACCATCCAGGTGGCCCGGCACTGGGGCTGTTCGGTCTACGTCTGCTCGCTCCGGGAAGGGCACCGAGCGCTCGCGCGCGAACTGGGAGCGGTCTGGGTGGGCGGCGCGGTTGATTCTCCGCCGGACAAGCTGCATGGCGTAATTATCTTTGCGCCGGCCGGCGAACTGGTTCCTCCCGCGCTCCGTGCATTGGATAAAGGCGGAACCCTGGCTCTGGCCGGCATCCACATGACGCCGATTCCTATGATCGACTATGACCGGGACCTCTTCGGGGAACGGACGATCCGGAGCGTGACCGCCAACACGAAGCAGGATGGCCTCGATCTGTTGCGTGAGGCCGCAGCGATTCCCATCCGTCCTCATACCCAACGGTTCAAGCTGGAGGAGGCCAACCTTGCGCTCCAGATGCTGAAGGCCGGCACGATCAAAGGGGCGGGGGTGTTGAAAGTGCACTGATGATAAATGGCTCAGTCAAGGTGCTGCAGGGGCGCCAAGTGCATTTGTCAGGCATCTGCTAGAATGGGAATGCTCTCTCCGTGGGGATGAACCATGAAGCAGCTCACCGCCATGCTGTCACGTTCTGCCGATGGCGCGATGCTCGTGGATGAAGACGGCAAGGTGGTGTTCTGGAATCGCGCCGCCGAGCGCCTGTTAGGCTTTCACGCCGATGAAGTGATTGGCCGTCCTTGCCATGATGTTCTGCGAGGGGAAACGCTGAGCGGTCATCCCCTCTGCTCTGCCACCTGCCAGATCGTGAAACGGGTTGCCGGCGGCCGGGCGGTGCGCGACTTCGACATGCAGACCCGCACAAAGGCCGGCCGGATGGTCTGGCTGAACGTGAGCTCTCTTCCGATCCCGTCCCGAAAGCGAGATCGGTTTTGGGTCGCGCACCTGTTCCGGGATATTACCAAGCAGGCCAAAGTCCGCCAGTTGGTTAACGAGCTGCATACGGCCCTGTGTTGCGTCGGCTCCGAAGGTCCGGAGCCCCGGGCAGACCAGCTGCCGGAAGTCACAACGGCCCTGCCGCTGAGTGAACGGGAGCGGGAAGTCCTGTACCTGCTGGCCTCAGGCACGAACACCAAGAGCATCGCGGATTCCCTTTGCATCAGCCCCGCAACGGTGCGTAACCATATCCAGCACATCCTTGAAAAGCTGGGCGCCCATACC
>SCVQ01000099.1 GCA_004296865.1 Nitrospirota bacterium | reverse complement strand
CTGGGAAGCACGGCGGAACGGGTGGTCGCGGGTGCGCCTTGCCCGGTGCTCACCGTCAGGCCGCAGGACAAGACCCCGACGGCCGCAAGACCGGCCGGCGCAGCCCCCCCGGCCATCCGACGCATCCTGGCGCCAGTGGATTTTTCGGACTGCTCCCTGGAGGCCTTGGAATATGCCGTGCAAGTCGCGATGCAGTTTCACGCCGCCCTCACGATCTTCCACGTGATGGAACCGGTTTCCTACAGCCTGGACTTCACGCTCAGCCATGCAGGGGCAGCCCGCGCCACGCGTGACCGCCTGGAGTCGCGGCTCGCAGAGCTGGCCGCTCCCTTGAAACGGAACGGGCTGGAGACGGATTTCTTCTTGCGGGGCGGTCTGCCGGCCGATTCGATCCTGGACCAGGAACGCGAACCGGCTTATGATGTGATCGTCATGGGCACGCACGGCCGCCGCGGTGTCTCGCACCTGGTCAGCGGCAGCGTCGCGGAAGCGGTTCTGCGTCGAGCGACGTGTCCCGTGCTGAGCGTGAAGAGTCCGAAATTCAGCGCCGGTCACCGGCGGGCCGCCGAACACTGACCCCCGGTCTGTTTCCGTTCCTGCACCGCACGGATCACGAGAGAGGATCACCATGGCCACCAAGCAACCCAAGTCCGTCAAACCCACCACCGCCGCGAAGCCTCGGTCTCAGCCGAAGACCGCGAAGGCGGCCGGGCCTGCGAGGCCGGCCAAACCGATCGAACTGCCTGAGGGCATGTGGGAGCGAATCGCCAACAAGGCTTACGAACTCTGGGAGCAGCGCGGGCGTCCCGAGGGACAAGACATGCAAAACTGGCTGGAGGCGGAAGCGATCGTGATGGAAGAGATCCATGAAGCCCGCGAGTGAGAGCCCATCGATGCCGCAACACGAGCCGGCCCCGCCGGCTCCCCGCATCCCGATCGACCCAACGCTCCAATCCCTGTTCGACCGGCTCGACGCCCTCTCGCGTGAGCCAACCTTTGTGGTTCAGCGACAGCTTGCCTTGAGCCTGGCGCTCCGTCCCTATGCCGAGTATGCCCAGAGGCTTCCGTTGTTCCCTCTGATCGGGGAACTCGAACTGGCCACGCTCTACCTCTACGCGGACTTCTCCCCGGAAGACGGCCAATTCTCGCTGATCGAGCAAGTGCGCGACATGGTCGAGGTCCACGTGCCGGAAGAAGAACGGGCCTGGTTGGACCCGCTCCGTCATTCCTATATGGACTTGCTGGAGGTTCGGTCCGTCGAGGACCAGGAGACGGGCCGGTTGACGCTGCGTTCGCTCGGCGACGGCCGGGAGTTCCGCGTCGCCGTGGGCGAGTTCAGCCGAACGGTCGCGGTCGGGCAAGCGCTCCTCACCCGCTTGATCCGCCTGCCGGACCGCGCGGTCCTCGCAGGGTCGGCGCTCACCGTCTCGGCAGCCCACGCGCGCGCGATCTACCAGACCACCGATGAGTGGCGGCGCGCGATGGAGGCGGAGTCCGGTTCCTTCGACTTGGGGGAATGGCAGGAGTTCGTCAAACGCTACGGGCACATCCTCCTCTGGCAATTTGCGCAGGCTCGGCTGACGAGTCTGATCAGGGCCGAGGAGCGCATTCGGTATCGCACGCCAAGCGGCCAGCCGTTTCTCTACGCGCTCGCGCAATACGACCACCACGAGTTTCGTTTCCTGGCCGACGGCTTGTCGCAGATGGAGGGCTTGGAGGCCGAATCGCCCAGCCCACCCGGCGGTGACCGCGTCGCCCCGGCGGCGGCAGCGGCAGATCGCTCGGTGCACGCATGGGTACAGCGGGACCGATCACTCGACGACTCGCCCGCGCAAGGAAGCCGCGACGCCATCATCGCAAGGCTGACGCTCACCGCCTCGCAGTTGACGGTCGAGTGCGACTCGCAAGAGCGACTCGACGGCCTCAAGCACCCGTTGGCGGCCGCCTTCGGCTTTGCGCTCCACTTCAGAGGGGAGTCCACGACCGTGCCGGCCCATACGTTGCCCTATACGGACCTGGTGACGGATGCGCTCCCCTCGGTCTCCGTCGTCGTCGCAGGGGAAGAAGAACGCCGCCTCCTGGCGGCCTTTCTGGAATCGGTGTATTTAGAATGGGCCGACCGGCCGTCTCCGGCACTGGGTGGCCGGACGCCCCGTCACGCCGTGACTTCACCGGAAGCCAAGGCGGAGGTGACCGCGCTCATCGCGCAACTGGAGCGGGACGACCCGGCCCGCCGCAGGACCGGCCAGGCCGGCTACGACTACAACCAGCTCCGCGCCCACGTCGGCCTCTAACGGGTTGAGGGAGAGCCGCACCGCGCTCGATCGGTCAAAGGGGAAAGGAGACCTCATGCGTTGGACACAGACCCTCGCTGCTGTCATCGCCATCCCGGCCAGTTTGCTGTGGCTGACGGGCTGCGCCGTGCCCGCCCTCCCGGACCTGGGGGAGGTTCACATCGATCGTTGGGCGACGATCAAGGCGGCCGACAAAGACGTCGGCGAGATCCTGGCCGCTTTTAACCGGGCGGAGGAATCCCTCCACGAAGAAAATCTGGACGGCATCATGGCGCTGTACTCCGAGCAATACAAATATCACGGCCTGACCAAAGCCGACCTCAGAAAAACGTGGCAAGAACTGTTCGCCCATTACGACCATATCGCCAGCACCCACATCTTTTCCCGAATCCGAGCCACGGCCTCCGGCAAGAATCCCACGGCCGAGATCGTCTGCACTGGAAGCCTGTGGGGGGTCTCAACGGACACGGGGCAACGAACGATCATCGACAGTTGGTTCTACGAAACCCATAACATGATCTACGAGGATGGCGCGTGGCGGATTCGTGGACACGGGGCAGAGGAAGCTCCGAAGGTCTTGCCGTTCGGGGTGGCGCCTCATCCATTCTTTTAAAATGGTCTTGGCGATCGTATGCATCGTATAAATGGAGCGGGAACACCACGAGGAAACGCCACAGCCATGCACTCGTGCTGATGACCTACTCGCAAGAGAAGAAAGGAGAGGATCCATGAATGCACACTCGACGCACTCGAATAGACGGCTGTTTCGACAGGGCAGTCTCCTCGTCCTCGCACTGCTCCTGCTCAGCTCGCTGGCCGCCACCTCGGACGCCGAGAAGGCGAAGGACTCCCGTCCGACGCTGCCCTTTGGGCTGAACGAAGAATCGTTCTCGGTCCCCCCCGACAATCCGATGACGCCGGAGAAGATC
>SCVQ01000098.1 GCA_004296865.1 Nitrospirota bacterium | reverse complement strand
TCGAGGAAGGGGAGCCCCAGCCCCTGCATGGTCTCGCGCTCGAACTTCGACCCGCGCTCCCAGAGCAGCTCGACGAACGGACTGATCGGATCGCGCTTGGCCGGATCTTCGATGGCGTCCAGCCAGATCCGATGCGGACACTCGACCAGCGCATAGAGAATCGATGCTGTAATGGGTGGCACGTCGGCTCCCCTGGCGATGGCCGGATCCGCCTACCGGCGGGAAACTTTCCCCGTTCGCCGGCCTGACCGGTCTTGTATGGCCAGCGATCCGTTGGATTGGGGCGCCAGCGTACCGGTTCTGCGGCCGGCCGTATCGCGGATGATCAGGTCTTTGGACGGACCTGGCTCGACGGTCCCGACTCGCTGTTGCTTCGGGTTGCGGATGACGAAGTGGCCGGTCCTGTCTTCGTCGATCATAGCCGTGCGCCGGCCTGCCGTGTCGCGCACCACGAAGCCGTCGGTGCCTTGACGATCGATCGTGGCGGTCCGCCGCCCTTGGGCATCCCGAACGACATAATCTTGGGCCAAGCCCACAGGGGCGAAGGCCAGTGTGCCGGCGATCAGCGAGATCACCAGGGCCGGGCGTGTCGCCATTTCAATGTCTCCGTAGGTCGGGGGGAAGAGAGAGTACGTTCCATTGGAAAGGGTCTGGGCTAAAAACCTGGGCCTTAGCCAAATAAAGCGTCGACGACGTTGTCCATGGTATTGAGCTTCTCGAACCGCCCGATGGGCAGGACGCGGATATTGGGGCGAAAGGCTTTTACGCCGTTCTTGTCGCCCTTCGAATGGCGGCCGATCTTCGAGCCGAGCGACAGGGCGGGCTCGCCCGGTCGAGCGCCGAACCAGAGGTACGGGCCCAATTCGACAGTCTCAGGGTCGAAGCGCATCCAGATCACACAGCCGCCCGGCTTGCTTTCTAGGTTGATGTTGACCGGCACCTGAGCGGTGGCGGCTGTCCGATGGCTGGATTTCAGCTGGATATAGCGCAGCACGCGGTTGGCCTCGACCACCAGGTCGTAACCGCCCATGTCGACCTCGGCCCGTAACACCTCCATGTTGCGGATACCGCGCCGCCACAGGCAGCGCAGCAACTCGCCGACGAACAGGTGCTCCAGGACCTTCTCGCGGGCGCTGGAATGGGCCGCCTCGACCGTCACGGCGAGGGGTATCTCCGGTGTGATCTCCATGGCTCCCTTTCTCAATCCGTACAAACGGTTGGTCGCTTGCCGGGCCAGGGAAGTCCAGCAAAATGAGACTCATAGGCTGTAGATCAGTAGTATACATACGCGGTCCGCTCGCGCCATGGATGTGCGCCGCCGCGTGGGCCTCAACGTCAAGACTGTCCGCAAGGAGCGGGGGCTGAGCCAGGAGGGGCTGGCCTTCGAATGCGGGCTCCATCGCACCTACGTCAGCGGGGTGGAGCGGGGTATTCGCAATCCTACCGTTCTCGTTCTGGAGAAGATTGCTGAGGCGCTGAAAGTGCCGACCGGTCGGCTGCTGGATGAACCCTTGCGCAAGAGCCGGGCCGCGGCGCGCTAGAGCCATTAATCTCCACAATCGGCCAAAACCGGCCTTAGCTTCAGTTGACTGTCTGCGGGAAGGAAGGGACGTGTCCGTCGTCGCTCATCGAGGGATGAGTGGAGGTAGACAGGAGCCCATTGCCAATGGCCCGCAAGCGCCCGAGGCGCCCACCACTATCAGGACTGGTGAAATTCGAGGAGCCGCACCCGTCGGCTTGGGCCGGTAGTAGGGATGCCCCGCTGTTCCAACTCGCCGCCAGAATGCGGGTGGCCGAGCAAACACTGCATGCCGCGATGACGGAATTGGCGCAGGCAGAGCAGCGCCTGTCCGAAGCCCAGAAAGAGGAGGGCGCGAACCGACGGCGGCGTCCGTCCTGGTATGCCGCTGCCGAGGCCAAGGAAGAAGCAGCCGGCGATGTCCTCGAAATGATCTATCAGCAGATCGCGCAGACACCAG